>JBGCEN010000424.1:0-8546 GCA_045106435.1 Rhodothermales bacterium | reverse complement strand
TTAAGATATAATGTTTTGCCTGAAGTGATGGTCGCTGCATTGGCCTCGGCATTCGCATTAGAATTTGAAGGCTGCGCAGTTAGCTGAGGTGTAGCTTCTTTGTAGAATAAACCAGTCTTCTCTGTTAACAACAACGTCCCCTTTGTCCCCATAATGAGTTCAGAGGCTCCTTCAAATGCGTTGCTCTGAATAGACGAATAGGTAACGCGCGCAGTATATTCTTCGCCGGCTTCATCCTTCAATCGATAGTTGTATATGCAATACACATTGTCATACACCTCCCGGCCGTCGCGCCAATAGTCGTTTCCACCGCTGGCGAGCACTTCAGCCGGCGTGGCGTTTAACATCCAGTTAGCCACATCCATTTGGTGCGCACCCAACTCAGTCATCAATCCCTGTGAATAGGGCCAATACAACCGCCAGTTTAGCCGATGCTCAAGATTGCCCCAATCTGCGTGGTCCCGCTGCACCGGTACAGGCCGGCGCCAGTCTCCATTACGATGCCACTGGCTCTTAATGGACAACACCTTGCCCAACATCCCCATTTGCACCATCGCCTGCGCTTGTTTATAAATCGCGCTGGCCCTGCGTTGCAACCCAACCTGGAAGACGGTCTTCTGAGCATTAACGAGTGCTGCCAAAGCCCTTGCCTCCTCCATCGAGTGACACATCGTTTTCTCACAAAAAACGGCCAATCCTGCATCGATCGCTTTTTTGCACATGTCGAAATGCATATAGAGCGGCACCGCAACAATAACTGCCTGCAAGTCTTCTTTTTCGAGCATCTCGGTATAAGACGCGTATTGTTCAACTTGTTCGCCGGCTGCCTCAGCTCCTCTTCGTAGATGTGGTGCATAATCATCACAGACAGCAACGATTTCGGCCCGCTCAATGGTTGATAACTTTCTCACCAAATCGGTCCCACGCCCGCCTGTACCAACGACACCCACGCGTACAGCCGGCGCATCTGAGAAAGACATCAATTGTGGATGCAAGGGCAATGTCATGCCGGCAAGCGCAAATGCTTTTGATCGCTCAAGAAACTCTCGTCTGTTCATAGCCAGCCCACCTCCATAGTATCCTTTTGAAACTCTTTGAGGAATTGACGTGCACGATCTCTCCCCATGGCCAATGCCGCTGTTGTTATCACTTCTGCTTCTAATGCAGTGGAGGCAATCACCCAGCAGGCCTCAGGCTTGATCATGGGCGCACCTGTCACTGGATTTAAGATGCCAGCCTCCCTTTTTTCGGGTCCTCTCGTTGCTGAATAGGAGAATCCACAATTCTGTAAGTCCTTTTTAAATATAACGTGCTCTTTATCCATAAAGTGTGCAATATCCACGCGCCATCGTTCCGACTCGTTTTCGCCCCATGCCAGCGCTGAACTTGTCCCTCCCTGTACAAATGCTGAGGTAACTCCATAGTCTTTTATCATCCCAGCGATAACATCAAGTGCGTACCCCTTTCCATATCCTCCAAGATCCAGAAAACACCCTTCGCCTTCCAGATACACAGATCGGTTTTGTTCATCCAGAATCATAGAGGCTTCAGGTGATTGCTGTGTTGCCATACAGATATTAAAGTAGCCTTGCGTAACATTACACCAGTGCTGGCAATCTTTCAGAATCTTAAATAACTCCACCTCAATCCGCACGGGCCGTACACCCCCCTCTCGATTTATCCGCGCCACTTCGGCACGTTGATCAAATCTGGACAGCAGCAATTCCAGTCGGTCTAATTCTGCCCAAGCCTGTAATGCAACGGATTGCAAAAACCCTGCGTCATGGCCAACCATCCACAACTCAAATTGCGTAGCCATCGCCCGGTGCTCAAACCGCATGGTCATAGGAATGCCCCGTGCCTGTGTTCACGTCCATGTAATAACAACGATGATCTTACGCATAGCAGCGAATCTCATAAACGCGTGCTTCGGGGGCGCCATTTGTAGATGTTATTTTCAAACGCAGCGCAGTTGTAGAAACAGGCTCAAAGGTATGCCGGCACAACCGTTGATGATTCTCACTGACTTCTACGACTGTCTTCCATGCGCCCAGTGCATTCTTTGCTTCAATCACATAATCCTTTACCGTTTCCGGTTGTGCCGCTCGAATGATGTGTTTGTTATGCCCATCAGCTGACGTTAGTGTCAATTCTCGCTGAAACCCTGTGTCAAAAGTGATGAGCACTTGCTGAATAGACGTTGCCTCAGCCCAGGCAAGTTCTATCCATGCACCGTCACTGCGCAGGGGTGCGACCCAGCGATGCGCATAGGTATCTGGCATATCTCTAACGATACCGTCAATTACATTTGCCGCTTTTGTACCGTTCGCTTCCCCTGAAGCAGAAACACGCGCCATTCTTGCCAGATCATGGCTATCCTGATTGCTTCGGTCTTTAATGGTTTGATCATCTCGAAGTAATTGAGATTGAAGCGCCGCTAATTTCCCCTTGTCCTCATACAGTTGGCGCGGCATAATCTGGTGCTTCGCACAATGCGCAGCGGCCGTACCCATCGCCTGGCCCATTACCGCACAGGTGGCCATGACGCGGGTAGAGGTAAACGCGACATGGCTGCAGCTTGCATTTCGGCCGGCCATAAACAGGTTCGAAATATCTTTGCTGTATAAAGACCGGAGTGGGATGTTATACACCTCTGGCAACTGAATGCTTACATATGGCTTCTCCTCATAATCATCAAATCCTCCAGGCGGATGTTCATCAAGTCCCCAGCCGCCTATGGCTACCGCATCATCAAAGTCTCCATTGAGCCCCATCAGGTCTTGTTGCGTGAGGATATGATCTCCTTCAATGCGCCGGCTCTCTCGCTTGCCAGGCACCATGCCTACCCAGTTTAACGCCCACGTTTCGGCACTTGGATATTCACCTGAGTTTTTGATGTAATCCCAAACACCCGTTACGATCGACAGGAGCTCATGACGGATGGTTTCATTTTCTGCGATTGTATCCAGCCTACCGCCCCACTCTATCCACCAGTAGCCATATTCCCAGCTGCCAATCCCCCGGTGCACGAGGTGTTTTGCTTCAATTTTTCGTGCCCAGGACGGCGCTTTGTATGGCATGGGTTTGCCATGATCCTGCGCCGTAAAGAGGATACTGCTCCCCAACGTTTCTTTGCTCGGTTCAGCCCAGGCCAGCGGTTCGCGAAAAGTCTCTCTTGATTCGTGTCCCCATCGGATGGATGCGCCGGCCTCCAAAGCCAGTCGACCATCACCTGTACAATCGGCAAAGTAGCCGGCGCTTATGCGATATAACGTTTCGGTTTTATCACACCTGGCCATGACGCGCTGAATCCTTTGTTCTGTAACCTCAGCAGCATACAAAGAGGTATCCAGGAAAAGTGTAATATTGGGCTCGCTTATCACTTTGTCATACAGCAATAAATCCCATAACTCCCAACACCGTTGTGGATTGTTAACAGCATCATCCAGTCGAAGCTCCTCTATGATGCCCCCCTCCCGCCAACCAGGTCGGTTTCGATGATTGTTCGCACCCACGATATGCATCTTCACCTCACTACTCGAATTCCCTCCCAATCGTGATCTATCCTGCACCAGTATAACCTTGGCTCCACTTCGGGCAGCTGCCAATGCAGCACATACACCCGAGGGTCCACCGCCGGCAATCAACACATCAGTACGCAGGTCCACAAGCCGCATATTGGGCTCTCCGTCAAATCGAGTATCCGCAATCGCAGACCGGGGCGTTTCTAAAACAACTGCCTGCTCCTCCCCTGCTGGCACACGCTCGTCATCAAGTGCAACGATTAAAGAATACGTCGGCAGCAAGGCCGAGGCTTGTAAAAATTTCCGGCGATTAATAGACATTTTCTTCTGTCGTTCTGTTATTCCAATGATGGTCGAATGTGTTCAATTACAGCTCACTTCAAAATTGAGCATTCATATTTCAGTATTCGATATTCGAGACTTTATCCAACCGGATAAAGTCGAATCACGGTACCTCCCTGCTCGTCTTTTCTAACTCATTGAGCGCTCTATTTACAACACGCACTACATACTTATTCTGGTCTGACAAAGCGTCACGCAAATCAGGCACGGCGGCTCGTCCTTCTTCATCCATTTCATCTATCACCTGAGCGGCATACAAGCGCACCCATTCATCGGTATGCTGTAGTGCATTTGTCAACACAGGCAACGCAAGTGACACGTCGCCGGATATCGCTTTGTCTAATAGTGCAACCGCACGTGCCGCTGCAATACGCACAGCCGGCACGGGGTCTTGCAACGCTGTTTTGATTTCATCACCTTGTTGCACTTCTTCAGCACGATTTCCGAGTCCAACAGCCGCCCAATAGCGCACAGCGGCGTTTTCGTGACCAATTAAGCGTAGTAAATCGGTCACGCTTTTATCGCCAACAGCTGTTTCACGGATAAGCTTAACGTTAACATCGTCGCTGCGCATGACATCGTAGATGGACGCATCGGCTTCAGTTTCCCATTGTCTCAAAACAGTTTCGGGAATGAGGCCGGTGTCTTTGATGTTGTCCGTCCAGGTAGCCAGCGCATTGCGCAAGACGGTACGTGTTGCCGCATGCTTTGGATCGGTAACAAGATTAGTTAATTCATAGGGGTCAGCCTGCAAGTCGTACAGCGCTTCAGCCGGCTTCTCCGGTGCAACAATGTGTTGTCCTTCAGCCGGCATATTTGCGATGCCCGCATCTCGAATGGCCGACATGATTTCGCCTTTCTCTGGCGTATTCATGTACTGCGTGTAGGGCTTGAACGGCTCATAGTATCGGATGTACTTAAACCGTTTATCCCGCACTGCACGTTGGGTATCGTATCGTTCATCCATGCGATCTCTGCCGGCAAATACAAAAGACCGAACAGGAGGCAGGTTAGGGCCGAGGAAAGCCCGCCCTTGATAGTTGCCGGGCAATAGCACGTCCGCCAGATGTAATGCCGTTGCAGGAAAGTCGATAAAACTCACCAGCTCATCTGTCTCAGTTCCCTTTTCATGCGGCATCCAGTCTGCATATTTATCCGGCACACGGACAATGAGGGGTACGCGCAGTCCGCTGTCAAACAGCCATCGTTTATGCCGGGGAATGCCGGCGCCGTGATCGCTGTAAAAAATAACAATGGTGTTTTCAGCCAGACCGTCTTCCTCCAGCTGTTTTAAAATAGCGCCGGCTTCCCGGTCCATTGCCGTAATGATGTTATAATACCGCGCCCACAAGGTTCGCACGGCATCTGTATCCGGGTAGTACGGTGGCAACGGGACATCACCCGGTTCTTTCAATAACGCTGCCGGTACATCTGCGATCGCTTCGAGGTATCTGGATTCTTCGTTAACCCTGCTTTCGTGGGTGGTCGTAAAATTGAATATCGAGAAAAACGGTTGAGCTGGATCAGGCCGATTTCGCCAATGGGCGTCGCGACTTGACTCATCCCATACGGACTTTGGATCCATGTCCAAATTATAATCCGTCTTCGAATTATTGGACACATAATAGCCGGCACCTTGCAAAAGCTCGGGATACAATTGTGCACCACTGGGTAACCTGCCGGCGGTTCGCATATGCTGGGTCCCGAAAGAAGGCGAATACATGCCAGAGATGATGGAAGAGCGCGCTACTGCACACACAGGAGCTGTAGCAAAAGCATTCAGGTAAACAACGCCCTCACGAGCAAACGCATCCAGGTTTGGCGTATGCGCATATTCATCTCCGTAACTGCCCAAATTTGGACTTATATCTTCCGTTGTAATCCATAATATATTTGGCGGCGGAAGCTGCTCCTCATCTGCACAGCCATAAACCAATTGACTGCAGATAAAAAGGATAATACAAACATTGCGGATCTCAACTCTCAAAATAGGTTGGCGTTTTTGATGTGGCTTTGCTTAGGTTAAGGGTAACATAATCGATATTAGGCAAACGATAAACAAGCTTCCCACCTATGCAAACCTGCCGCTGTTTTAAATTTGTGCTGCTGATTCTTGTGCTGCAGTGTTTCTCGTCAACTACTTTTACTCAGGATGCTTATGCACAAGAAACATCCCGGCCCAATATCCTGATCGCCATCAGCGACGACCAATCGTTTCCTTACGCTTCTGCCTATGGAAGCAAAACAGTGCATACCCCCCACTTTGACCGCGTGGCCGAAGCCGGCGTTTTGTTCACGAATGCCTTCGCAGCATCTCCGGGCTGTAGTCCTTCAAGAGCTGCCTTGCTTACGGGGCGCTATCCCTGGCAACTCGAACACGCGGGTACGCACGCGAGCTATTTTTCTACAGACTATGTTGTTTTTCCTGATCTGCTGGAGGCAAACGGATATGCGGTTGGTTTTACCGGGAAAGGCTGGGGACCAGGTAACTGGTCGCACAGTGGCCGCACAAGAAATCCGGCGGGCAATGAATACAATCAGCATAAAGTTGGCGAGCCTGTCGAAGGCATCAATGCTAAGGACTACGCAAAAAACTTCGAACAATTTCTTGGGAAAAAGACCGACGATCAACCCTTCTATTTTTGGTATGGCGCACACGAACCCCATCGTGTTTTCAAAGATGGCATCGGCAAGGAATCAGGCAAGCAGCTACACGAAGCGGAGGTCCCCTCTTTTCTTCCCGATCATCCAATCATCAAAAGCGACATCCTAGATTACGCCTATGAGATAGAGCATTTCGACGATCATCTGGGGAAAATGCTCGCACTGCTGGAAGCTGCCGGCGAGTTGGAAAACACGCTTATTATTATAACATCTGATAACGGCATGGCATTCCCAAGAGCCAAAGCAAATGCCTATGAATTTGGCATTCATGTACCACTTGCCGTGATGTGGCCAAGTAAAGTACCGGGCCAGCGCACAAGTAATGACCTGATTAGCCTGACAGACCTCGCCCCTACGATACTGGAAGCCACCGGCACAAACCACCCATCACCTGCATCTATAACCGGTAAGAGCATGCTGCCCCTGCTGACAAGCAACGAGGAGGATCTCAACGCGCCTTCTCATCGCGCAGTATTTTCAGCCAGGGAGCGGCACTCGTCATCACGCTTCAACAGTTTATCGTATTCCCAACGTGCACTTCGCAAAGATAACTATCTGCTCATCCGAAACTTTAACCATGAGCGGTGGCCAGCAGGCGCGCCTCAAAAATTCAATACTGATGGCTCGCTCGGCCCCATGCACGGCGGCTATCACGATATCGATGCTGCGCCGGCGCTCTCTTATCTTGTTGACAACAGAGACGATCCAACCGTAGGATATTATTTTCACCTGGCCGTTGACTTAAGGCCAGCAGTTGAGCTTTATGATATCAAGAGAGACCCGGGATGTCTTATAAATCTCGCCGGCGCACCAGGCTACATTGACCTGAAAAACAATTTACAAAACGAGTTAGAAGCCTTTTTAATTGCCACAAACGATCCTCGCATAACAGGAGCAGGTGACATATTCGAGACCTACCCACGCGTGAGCCGGCTGCGCACATTCCCGGAGCCGCCATGGGCAAGATCGGGCAAAGATGTTTTCCGCCCTGAATGGCTCGATAGATAAAGGTATTGGCAGATATCCTGCGACAGATTTAAACAGTGGTTTAATACATTCAACATGAACAACGATAAAAAAAGTACAGAATTGAGCCGGCGTGACTTCCTTACGTCGAGTGGAAAAGTAGCAGCAGCATCCGTCCTCGCCGGCACTGCGCCACTGGAACAACCGCCTTCGGAAACAGCAGACACCCCGCACTCCACACACACCTTTCCCGAAGACTGTGTCCGCCCCGATCGCGAATGGCAATACAAACGGCTCTGCAAAAGGCAAGTCGCGCGCATTGAAGATGGAGACATCGACGGGGCTATCAAGTGCCTGTCAAGCTATCTGAATGCCAACCCAGTCGATGTCGAATACATGTATGGTTTGGCTTTAGGCTACACGGTCAAAGGCGACCTGGATCAAGCTATTTCTTTTGTAAAGCGTGCCGTCGACAATGGACTGCCGTTTGGTCGATTCCTTGCCGGCCCCAGGCAATTCCTGGCTCCGCTCTACGCGCATCATGAATTTCAGCAATTGGCTGCACGCTATGGAAGTGAGTTGGTACATGGTCCCCTTCTGGGTTCGGTGACTGACTCATCAGCCAGTTTTTGGGTTAGAACATGGCATGAATCCTCTTTTCGAATTGCGATCTCAGCATCCGAAGATATGGCAGATGCCCGTGTGTCTGATGAAGCGCAAACCCTTGCCGTACAAGATTTCACTGCCGTCTCTGCCATTGAAGGGCTAGCTCCGGACACGGTCTATTTTTATCAGTTGAAATTGGCCGGCCAGACACAAGAGCATGTCTATACATTCAAGACCTTTCCTCAAACAAATACATCCGGCCAATTCACCTTTGGTTTTGGTGGATGCTCAGGGTACACACCGTGGCACGAAAGAATCTGGCGGCTCATCGCAGAATACAATTTCCCGCTTTTCCTGTTAACCGGTGATAATGTATATATCGATGACCCGACAAGGCCCGGCGTTCAGGACTATACCTATTACCGCCGGCAATCAAGACCAGAG
>JBGCEN010000423.1:0-2854 GCA_045106435.1 Rhodothermales bacterium | reverse complement strand
ACTGGTCATGTAGCAACTCGATTGTTGGCTTTGATCTTCAGGATCATATCGACACGAGAGGTAATGCTGTGAGCGCAGACTTCGTTTGGGTAGCCCAGCCAGTTACAGGTGTAGCTGGAATATCTACGACCCCACAAAGCGGAGACTTTATCATCGACCAACTCGTAAACAACTCCTTGCAAGCGCAGAGAGTCGTCTATACTGTGACACCAACCAGCACACCAGAAGGTTGTGTAGGAGATCCATTTACAGTAACAGTAAGATTGCCGAAATCAGCAAGAGTTCAGGCCTTGCCAGCGAATATGTGTCTTGGTGACCGACTTGATATTGCTACCCTGGTACGCGATTATGGTGTTGTCGTTGAGAGGTTTGACTTCTTCGATGGCGTTCCTGGAGCTCCTGGAACTACTCAGGTTGGATCAGTAAGAGCATTCAGAGGAGCTGCAGATGGAAGGTTTAATGCATATATCCAACCTACTGCTGTTGGTGTGTATACCTACTATGTTGTTGGAGTCGATGTTGGTGCAAGAATTACCTGTACTGATACCACATCATTCACTGTGACAGTATCTAACTGCCAGGTAGCCCTTGCAGCGAAAGCCTTGCTTGAAGGAGCTTACGAAAGCACGACAGGCCAGATGAGAGATGCATTGCGTTCTCAGCAGCTTGTGCCTACTACTGAGCCTTATACATCACTTGGCTATACCTTCGTACAAGGTGGTGGCGAGCAAATTCAAGCTGGTGTGTTGAGTGTGACTGGACCAAACGCGATTACCGACTGGGTAATAGTCGAGCTTCGTTCAAGTTCTGATAGTACACAGGTCGTATATAGCAGATCTGCACTCGCTCAGCGTGATGGAGACATTGTTGATGTCGATGGTGTTTCTACCCTCGATCTGACGGCAGTACCAGCTGGCAACTACTTTGTAGCGGTCATTCACCGTAACCACCTTGGAAGCATGACAGCACAGCCTGTCAGCATAGGAGCGGGAACTACGAATGTTGACTTCTCTGATCCTAATCTTCAGGTTCATGGTGGTATTGGTTCACGTTGTGTACATACTTCCGGTTCTGTTAACATCTGTCTGTTATACTCAGGTGATGCAGACGGTAACGGCCAAGTACAGAATGTAGATAACGTCCTTTACTGGATGCCAACAGTTGGTACAGCAGGCTATAAAGCTGCTGACTACAACCTCGATGGTCAGGTCCAAAACTCTGACTTCGTCAGGAGCTGGATGCCAAATGCCGGTCGTGGTGGCTCTGTCCCCCGCTAAGTATTTGGAACGTAAATAAATGAAAGGCCCAGGGTAGAAATACCTTGGGCCTTTTTTTGTGGAAAAAAATATGAAATGGTTCTGAGTAACTTTTTTATAAAATCGCAAAATCTTTTTAAGAACCACCTGCTATTTGAGAATATAACATGATGTGTAATTTATGTGAAATTACATGATGTGGAAGCCAGGGAAATGGTTAAGGAAAACGAGTCGAATACTGGAATTAGATGAATAGAAAAGTATGCTCTTTTTCTAAAAAAGCGCTTTATGTTGGTTTCTAGAAGGGAAATGCCGCAAAATCCTGATCAGTGATTTCGTGAGCTACTTAGAAAGGAGATCGATAAAGTGAGGGAGGGCATCATTTCGTAATTAAAATACTTAGATAGAGGATAAAGTAATATAATGGATATGTTTTGATCACTTGTAAATAGATTATTGAATAATAAAAAGTACATAAAGGAAATATTAACTTAAGTGAAAATACGCAGTTGTTCGTATTTTGGAAGTTTAGTGAAACAAGGGCTATATTGCTGTATAAGTGTGATCCTAAGATTACATGCATTTTTCATTTTTCACTAAAATTCCTACCCACGATGAAGAAAAAATTACCTTGTTCAAGTCAAACCGCAAACGTCTTCGATAATCGAAGATATCGCTATTTGATTTGGAATCAGGCTGTAAAAGGCCTATCCCTTCTTGCTCTATTTCTTGTTGGATTATCCATTCAGGTTTACGCCCAACCTCCTACTCCGACAGCTGGAACCCAGCCGACAGTCGAGTTTTGTTTTGGTGATCCCTCTGTAACTCCTAGTGGTGCCCAAACGGGTGTAAATGTTAGTGTCACACTAGGAGCTAACCAAAAAGTTGTTTGGATTCTAACAGCCGTTCCAGCAAATAGCGACTGGAGCATCGGTGATGAATTCACCACAGATAATTGTGGAGATGCGAACAAGCTTTACGATGAACTGCGGGTAGGTAGCACTTCTCAAGTGATCCGTGTAAATAGCAATGCACCTCAGAATACCGCAGGTGACGATATTGTTGGGACATATTCATTTGATGCTAAAGTTGTAAACTGTAATAACGGAAATGAAAGCGGAGTGCTCGCAAATGCAGGATCGATTACTGTAAACCCTACACCTTCGGCCGCAGACATCACTGGTGCTCAGTGTAGCAATGTCAATATTGGTCCTCAGGCAATTATTCCGCCTACAGCGAATGCTTCTTCATGGCGATATGAAAGCCTGACACTTCCAGTTGGTCTAACTGGAACGGCTGGTAATGGTAGCCAAGTCCCAGGTAATTACCCCTTTACTAATGGTAATACAGGTGGTCGCTTGCAGATTAATAATGACCGTTATGAGAACTCGACGGCTGGCCCACTCGATGCGGTGTATACCATTACGCCAATCTCTACAGATGGCTGTGAAGGTGAAGAGTTTACAGTAACCATTACGATCAACCGGACGAGTGCGGCCGCAGAAAACACTGGTGCTCACTGTAGCAATCTCAACATTAGACCTAAGACAATAATTCCGCCTACAGCGAATGCTACTTCATGGCGATATGAAAGCCTG
>JBGCEN010000422.1:0-8307 GCA_045106435.1 Rhodothermales bacterium | reverse complement strand
TTTTGGATACGACTTTTTGAGCGCATAGCAGCGTTACGTGCGACACGAGGGCGCAGCCCGACTGATGCAAATAAAAAAGCGGATTCAAAAGCACCAAAAGATCGCTCACTCAATGTGAAGATTAAATCTCAACAGTTTCTTAGTAGGAATAATTAATCTTCACTGATTAAACGTGATTGAATCCGTTTTAACTCAGGCTCAAAAACTAATCACTTCAAACTAAATACGAACCACTGCTTTATACCAGGAGCGCAAAGTTAAGAATCCTTTGTATTATTGCCTACCTTCTTTGGGCAAAACGTTCTTTTAGCATAACACTGTACCGCCCCATTGTAGTAATTTTGTCGATAAAATAGCCGAGTGACCATCACAAAAACAGGATTTCTTGCACAACTCAAACGCCATTACAAGTGGGGTTTGGTTGTCCTGTTGCTGTTTTCCTTCTCGGCTTATTGCCTTTGGCCCCTCTCTGGTAATTTCTTCAAAGAACATAACGTTACCAGCACAAGGATACTAGACGCACAGGGCACGCTGTTAAGAGAAGTCAGACCGCTTGGCAGTGGCATCCCCCTCACGGCAGAAGCCATGAATCCGTTTGTTCGTGAAGCGGTCATTGCCATAGAGGATCGGCATTTTCATGACCATTTTGGTGTAAATCCGGTATCGATAATCCGTGCACTGCAGGATAATGCGATAGCCGGCGAAGTGGTACGAGGCGGATCTACCCTCACCATGCAAGTTGCCCGAACGCTACGTGGTAGTCAGCCTCGTACGTTGTTTCAGAAAATTGCCGAAGCCTTTCTTGCAATAAAACTTGAAGTCCAGCTATCCAAGCAACAAATCTTGTCGCTCTGGCTGAACAACGTGTATTTCGGCAATCAGGCGTACGGCATTGAAGCGGCTGCTCAATTGTACTTTGGTAAAAACACCATTGATTTAAACAAGGCAGAAGCCGCTTTTCTGGCCGGCTTGCCCCAACGGCCAAACGGTTATAACCCTTACAAACACCTTGATGCCGCTGTTGGGCGCCAGCATCGTGTGATGGCTGCGCTGCATGACACCGGGCATCTAACTGAAAAGGACGTCTCTCTACTCAAGCAAATTCCGCTTTCGATTACTTCCAGGCACAGCGTTTTTAAAGCACCGCATTTTGTTGAATATATTCAACAGACCTTACAGATACCCGAAGAAGAAGGCGTTATAATCAACACGACGTTGAACTACGCCCTGCAAGAACGCATAGAGGATCTTGCAACGGCCCACCTGCAACGTTTGGGTACTGACCGAGCGAGTAATGCAGCTGTAATCGTATTAGAAAATAAAACCGGCAACATTCTGTCTTACGTTGGCAGTGAAAACTACTGGAATGACTTTACGCTGGGGCAAAATGATGGCGTCAGGATGTTAAGGCAGCCAGGCAGCACATTAAAGCCATTTACCTATGCAATAGCGCTGGCATCACACAAACATACCGCGGCTTCTACCCTACCCGATATTGAGATACACGTGCCAGAAGCCGGCGGCGCATTCTCTCCGCTCAATTACGACAAGAAATTTCACGGCCCCGTTTCTCTCAGAACCGCACTGGCATCCAGTTACAATGTACCGGCCGTGCGCTTGTTGCGGGAATTTGGGCCGGCAACGCTGATCAATTCGCTGCATAATATTGGTGTTAATTCACTAGACAGGAGCCCAGACCACTATGGTGTGGGCCTGACGCTTGGGAATGGCGAGGTACAACTGATCGAACTGGCACAGGCTTATGCTGCCCTTGCAAGAAACGGAAACACAATTTCAGCAAATGGCATCCAGTCTGTTGTGGCATCCAATGGCGACACGCTGTTTCAGCCACCGCCGGTAGTTGATCAAAACGAAATCAATCCGGCCGTGGCGTACCTGATCACTGACATACTAAAAGACCCGGATGCCCGCTCGCCCGGGTTTGGCCGCTATGGCCCCCTTGAACTCCCTTTTCCTACCGCTGTCAAAACAGGCACATCCAAAGACTATCGAGACAACTGGGCGGTGGGATATACACCAGACTACACCGTAGCTGTTTGGGTAGGCAACTTTGATGGCCGGCCGATGCGCAAGGTAAGCGGCGTAAGTGGAGCCGGGCCATTATTCCACAGCATCATGCTGCAATTGGGCGGTGGCGAAAATTTCAAGGTACCCCATGGAATAGAGACCGCCATGATTTGTCCGCTCAGCGGTAAACTCCCCGGCCAGGCATGCACAGGTACAAAAAAAGAAGTATTCCTCCAGGGTACGGTGCCTGCAGATACGTGTACTGTTCACCAGCAATTCGCTATTGATACTCGGGATGGCTTGTTGGCTGATGACACTACGCCGGCGCAACACAAACGTCTAAAGCTGTTCACTATTTATCCGGAAGAATACAGAAACTGGATCGAACAGAATGGTATTGAGTTGCCCTCCAAAAGTAAAAAATCCGAGCGCCAAAAATCGATAAGCCAACTGGCTCCGACATCAAGTACAGGACAGCTTAATCTAGAACGTCCATCCCTTGCCATTTCCTACCCGAAATCGGGCATGACCTTCCAAATTGATCCTGTACTACACCCTGCATACCAAAAGATTAAACTACAAGGAATAACCCAACCCGGACTGACCAATACCTCCTGGCTAATAAACGATGAGTCTGTTCAAGGAGACCCACAGGCAACGTATTGGCCTTTGAAACCGGGCTTGCATCAAATAATATTGACAGCTATCGCGCCGGATGGACAGCTCATCAAGAGCGATCCGGTGACTATTCGTATTCTACCATCTAACGAGGAGCAAGCTGCTCCTCCTGCACCTGCATTCCGATGAAACTGTTCACACGCATATCCTATCTGTACCTTTTTCTGATTTCATTTTTGATGATATCATGTAATAAGGATGCCTTGCCCGGGGATGAATTTCATGTCACAAGCGTATCCCTGAAGGCAGCACCTGGTGCTGCAGCTTTTAATCCTACTGTTGCCGGCCCCCTTCGTCCGCTGAGCGTCGCTCCTTCTGGAACGCTTGTTAACTTGCAGGCCAATCAGAGCATCAGCATGACCTTCAGCCAGCCGATGGTTGCGCTTGGAGCCAATGCACCCGAGGACGTACCGCAGTTTAGTATATCCCCCGCTGTAGCTGGCACTTTTCGGTGGGAAGGCACGCACACCCTTGTATTTCAGCCGGCACAAACGCTACCGCTTGCAACCGCATTTGAGGTATCGCTGGCACCAGGACTCACAGCCATTTCCAGCGAAACCATTGCAGAGCCTTTCAGCTGGAATTTTGAAACGCCCAGACCGCAGCTCATTGCCTCTGAGCCGGCTTCAGGTGACCGTTCGGTTGCAGTAAATCAAGTGATCCGACTGGTTTTTAACCAGGCACTTCAAACGCAAAATATCGCCGGCTATATCTCGCTGCGCAAACAAGGCACACAGAACAGTATCCGCGCCGACGTCGAAGTTGAATCAGATAGCGTGCTTGTTGTACGACCTGCCAATAACCTGGATCAGGGACAGTCGTATGATCTATCGATTCGATATGACGTACCGAGTGCCAGAGGGCCTTTGGGATCTGAATCGGATGCGTTTGTCAACTTCACCACGTTCAGGCCCCTTGCCCTGGAAAAGATTGCACAGCAAAAAAATTACTATGAGGAGATAACCGATAACTTTGACCCGTCTCAGGGAATCACGTTATATTTTTCAACACCTGTTTCCTTCAAAAGCCTTAGAGAATCACTCTCCCTGTCTCCAGAGCTCGCTTTTCCTCCCGGTATTGAGTCTAGAGATGAATATGTGAGCTCAGCACACAGGCTGCCGTTTTTATGGGCTCCTAAAGCGCGCTACACGCTTACGCTCACAAACCTGACCGATGTCTATGGGCAGGCCTTGCCTTCAAGCACGCATCAATTCAGCACGGCCTCTTATACCCCATCCGTTGCCATGTCACAAGGCATGCTGCTGATTGAAGCAGATGAGCAGCCGGCCCTCCCCCTGCGCGTTACCAATGTTGAAGAGGTTTCTTACGGGTTGAAGCGTTTGTCCATCAATGACGTCATTCCAAATCTGACCGTCTACGATCCCTGGCACAATTATGAATTCACCGGAGATCGTCCAAAGATTATTGAACCCAACACCAATCTCAGCCTGAACGTCGTCCAAAACAAGCCGGCTGTCCTTCCCTTGAATCTAGATCAGGAATTGGTCAACGGGACAGGTATCGTAGCATTACACGTAAAAACACCCGTCCTGTCCGGCGAGAAGCGACCCCGAACGTTCAAAGCCATTGCGCAGGTGTCAAGGTTAGGGATTTCAGCAAAGTTCAGCCCCCATCAGAACTTGATTTTTGTAACGGAGCTAAAAACTGCTCAACCCGTTGCCGGCGCCAAAGTGTCAATCAGAGACAAGCACAACGCAGTGCAATGGGAAGGTATAACGGATCAAGAAGGCCGCGCATCATCACCCGGCTGGTATGCACTCAACATACCGCAGCCCGACGAATGGTCCTCGCCTGTTCAATACGTTTTTGTTGAGCACAATGATGATCTGGCCTTTACAAGTAGTACGTTGAACAACGGACTTGAGCCCTACCGTTTTGGCGTATCTTACGCATGGAATCCAGAGCCCTTGCTTCAGACAGGCACCGTGTTTACAGATCGCGGCCTTTACAAAGCCGGCGAAACGGCGCACTTCAAAGGCATACTGCGCCAGAAAACGGATGGTGCCTGGTCCCCAATCAGAGACAGTATTCGCGTGTTTATCCAAAGCCCACGCGAGGAAAAAGTATTTGATCAACGCTTCCTGCCTAGCGCCCTCGGCACGTTTGATTTTAATTGGACGGGCTCGGAAAACGATGACCTGGGTTCGTACATGATTCGGGTTGCGCTGGCGAGCGACTCAACCGCTGCTGAGCGAGAAACCTGGGAAAGTGGCGATATTGTCCAAACTTATTTCCGTGTAGATGCATTTCGCCGGGCAACATTTAATGTTGAAATGCGCGCATCCACCGACAGCTATGTAGCCGGCGATTTCTTTGAAGGATCCACAACCGGGCGTTACCTCTTTGGTGCGCCGATGCAAAATCAACCGGTTCAGTATACTCTCAACAGAGAATACCATCGGTATACGCCGCCTGGGTTTGAAAATTATCGATTTGGCAAAGTGGGCTACGATTACAGCTTGTACCAGATGCTGGCAAGTGAAGAAACAACGCTGGATGAAGCCGGCAATATCGCATTCCGTACGCAACTACCGGGCAATGAAAAAGGACAAACCGCCAAACTGGTTTGGAATGCAGTGGTAACAGATCCTGCACGCCAGACAAGCGCGAGCCGGCAGGAAATCACCTTGCATCCGGGTCTGTTCTACGTTGGTCTGAAACCACAAACCACATTCCTCGATCTTTCGAATGAGGATGCCATGACGGTGGATCTGATCGCTGTGAGCCCGGCCGGTTATCCTGTTGCTGCTTCAGACCTTAAGGTTGAACTGGTTCGCCGCCAATGGAACAGCATACGCGAAGTGGGCTCAGACGGCCGGCTTAGATGGCGCACCGAGCAGATAGAAGAGTCTCAGGCTACACAGATTGTTTCAATTGACCAAGGAAGCGCACAACGACTCACCATGCCAGTGTCGATGGGTGGCAGTTATTTGATCAGAGCAACCGGCAGAGATTTACGGGGGAATGCGATACAATCTGAAGCCTACTTTTATGCCACCGGCAGCGGGTATGTCGCCTGGGAGCGCTCGGATGACGATCAGATTGACTTGACGCCTTCCAGCACTTCCTTTGCCCCGGGTGAAACGGCGAAGATCATGGTACAATCGCCTTACGAAGAAGCAACAGCGCTTATCACCATTGAGCGCGAAGGTATTATCTCCAGTCGTGTAGAAACACTGGTAGGCAGCGCACCGCAAATTGAAATACCGATCACAGAAGAGCATCTACCCAACATCTACGTGAGCGTCATGCTGCTGAACGGCAGAACCGCTCCCCCGCAAGGCGCCTTCGACGCCGGCGCGCCTTCTTTCAAGATGGGTTACACAGCACTCCGCGTAGATCCGGGCAGCCGGCATTTGCAGGTTGAGATTACATCAAACGAAACAACCTATGCCCCCGGTGATGACGTCACGGTTGATCTGCAACTTCAAGACGCTTCGGGTACCGGCGTTCAAGGTGAAATTGCGTTCAGCGCGGCTGATGCCGGCGTTTTGAATCTTATAGGATATACATTGCCCGATCCATTTGAATCCTTCTATGGCCCCCGCCCACTGGGTGTAAGCAGTGTGCAATCTCTTGCGAATCTGGTCCGTCAGAGAAACTATGGTCAAAAGGAAGAAGACGAAGGCGGTGGTGGTGGCGACGAAGGCAACAACGGCAAAATCAGGAAAGACTTCCGCCCGTTGGCTCATTGGGATCCAGCGATCCAAACAGACGCACGGGGCCGGGCGCGTATTACTTTTAAACTGCCCGAGAGCCTGACTACATTCCGACTCATGGCGGTGGGCTTAACGAGTAATAATTTGTTTGGCGCTCGTGCCGAAGACATTATCGTCACCAAGCCACTTGTGCTTGCGCCGGCATTGCCCCGCTTTGCCCGACTCAATGACAGCTTTGAAGCCGGCGTACTGGTAACAAACACAACCGGAAGCGCCGGAGAATCTACCATTGAAGTTGCAGCCTCGGGCATCGAGTTATCCGGGCCGGCAACGCAATCTGTTATGCTCGAAGACGGCGAGACAAAGGAAGTCCGTTTCCAGTGGAACAGCACCACAACGGGTGACGCAAACTTACAATTCTCCGCATCGCTGAACCGTGAAACAGATGCATTCGAAATAAATCTGCCGGTCTCTTTGCCTACCATCAAGGAGAATGTTGCAACGTTTGCGTCCACAGAAAATTCCGTGCAGGAAGCCCTGCGTTTACCCGACACCATTATTCCAAATCTTGGCCACTTTGAGGCGCATGTATCGAGCACGGCGCTTGTGGGTTTAGATGGTGCCGCAAAATACCTGTTCACCTATCCCTATGGCTGCCTCGAACAGCGTACATCGCGCATTCGCCCCTTGATTGCCGGCGATGCGTTGCTCAACACATTTGATCTCGAAGTACTGGATGGCGAACGCGACGAATTGATCGACGATTGGATGAAAAGCCTGAAAGATTACTGGGTGAACGGCGGATTTAGCTTATGGCGAGGCGGCCGTTATCGCAATCCATACGTTTCAAGTTATGTTGTACTAACGCTTGCCGATGCCAGAGATGCCGGCTTTACCATTCCAGCAGAACTTACACAACAGGCTGTAAACGCATTGGTGCAGCAAGTGAAAAACGCCAGCGACAAGCCGGCGTATTACCGGGCAAGAACATGGAACGATACCCGTGCTTTTTCTCTGTTTGCCCTGGCAAGACACGGCGTGTATCTGGAAAGCGAACTCAATACGCTGGCACGCAATGCAGTCCAAAACGCGGCACCGATCAGCGTGGATGGCAGGAGCCATCTGCTTCGTGCCATTGCGCTTAACAACAATGCTGCGCTTACTACTTTCCAGCAGCCGCTATATGAAAGCATCATCAGTCTACTCCGCGTTGAAGGTACCTCGGCTTATTTAACTTCTTCGCAGGATCCTGATGCCGGCTGGATCTTTGCCAGCGACACACGCTCAACGGCCTATGGCCTCGCAGCGCTGCTTGAAACCTCTGTTGATCCTGAATTCAGGAAGTTTGCGGATCTCATGATCCGATATCTGATCAACACAAGACAGAGCGCACACTGGGCGTCTACGCAGGAAAATGCAGCCGTTGTTGATGCATTCAAACTGTTTCATGAGAAGTACGAATCAGAAACACCAGATTTCACAGCACAGATTCAGATCGCCGGCAAAACGCTGATCGAACAAGCCTTTAAAGGGCAGTCAACCGATGTAACCTCTCAGAGAATGGCCTTAAGTGACATTCAGCTTGCTGAATCACTGCCTATTGATATCCAGAAAAACGGAACGGGCTCACTCTACTATTCGCTCTCACTCGAGTCCTACGTTCAAGGTCCTGTGCAAGCGCTTAATAGAGGTTTGAGTGTGCAGCGCACAATCCAGCGCCTTGATCAAAGTGGTCAGGCAGTTGGACCGGTTGTTACTACGGGCAATCAAGATGTATCGATGGAAGCCGGCGAACTGGTACAAGTTACGCTGAGATTATCCAGTCCTGCTGATCGAAATTATCTTGTTGTGGAAGATCCGCTGCCGGCAGGACTTGAAGCGGTGAACGATGCCTTTGCAACCTCAAACCAGGATTATGCCT
>JBGCEN010000421.1:0-17662 GCA_045106435.1 Rhodothermales bacterium | reverse complement strand
TGGCCAAACAGGCCATACTAATCATGGCAAACATTCCGTTTTCACTTCGCCTCGATGCAGATGTTAAATCAAAGCTGAAATATGAGGCGCAACAACTTAACCGCTCAGAATCATTCGTTGCCGCAATGGCAATACGTCGCTATCTTGCCGCCTGCGAGCAAAAACGTAAAGCAATAGACATAGCGATCAAGCAAGCGGATCAGGGAGCATTTGTTTCAAGCAATGCAATGGGCGCATGGGTTGATTCATGGGGGAGCGACAAAGAACTTGATCCACCAGCAGCAGATGTCAACATGAAAAGATAGCCGATGAATATCGTTTATCTTGAAAGTGCCAGAGATGACCTGCTCTGGATGCGCCAGTATTATGAGTCCGTTTTCCCGGAAGGCAGAAGCCAAGCACAGAAGCAATTTCACACGGTAGAAAATCTACTTCTGGCAAACCCGTTTATTGGTCATGAAACGCATAGAAAAAATGTGCGAGAATTTTCGATACCCAAAACACCATTCTCTTTTATCTATCGTGTGCGGCCAGAGCGTATCGAAGTATTACGTGTCTGGGATGAGCGTCAAGACCCTTCAACACGAGACGATTGACAACGCAAAGAGCTGATACTTCACCGTAAAAACACCGCACTGTCCTTGTGTTGATGCTTGTGCGGGGAGGCATTGGATGGTTATGACTTGCCTGTGTTCAAGGCCGGAAAAGTCCAGCAGGAACGACAGTGGCAGGAACAAACCGGGGAAAAATGCACAACAGTCACAGAACAGGAGCGGGGCAATGGGATTTGTATAGGTATAAGGAGAATAACCGCTATCACCCATGCATATCAAGGCAGAAAACTTGAGCCTGGATACGCCTGAAATATTCGTCTTTCCGGCCTCAATCTATTCAACCCCCTGGATTTCTAGCTGAATCCACCCTCTTCCACTGCTTTCCTGGCCTTCCGGCTTGGTTCAGGCAACAGGCCGCCAGGCAACCTTTCCTTCTGTTGCTGTGCCGTGTAGAAAAGTGTGAAAACCCAGCGCTATGCAAACCAGTCTGTATCTGGTGAGGCCCGCGTTGCCGGCAGCAACTCGGGTGGTGGCGGTAATGCGCCTTTCTTCATGAGGTGAGCCAGTATCTTGTCGATGACCGCCTGATCCTCAATACAGGCGATCACCCTGGAGTCACCTCCGCACGTCGGGCACACCGAGACATCGATGTTGAACACGCGTTTCAGGCGTTGCGCCCAGGTCATGGCCTGGTGGCGCTGTGCGGGTGTTTTGTCTTCGTTTTCGTTTCGGACGCATCCTTTGCCGCGTTTGGCTGGCGTCACATCAACACGGTGTTTGCTGTTGGGGGCAAATACGCCATGGAACCGGGTCAGGTTCACTCGGGGTTTCGGCACCAGTGCCGCCAGCTTGGCAATGAAATCCAGCGGTTCGAAGATGACGTGTGTGGTGCCATCGCTGTATGGTGTCTTGAGCTGGTAGCGGATATTCCCTGAGGATGTCAGTGACAGCCTATTTTCGGAGACCGCTGGTCTTGTGATATAACGGCATAGCCTCTCCAGCTTCCGACGTTCCCAGGCTTGTGCCGCGACCCCGGCGTGCAGGCTGAAACCCGATACCTTAGCTACCTGGGCAAACCGATCATCGTCTTCCCAGGCCGGGATGGTCTGCAGTGTGAATACCTTGCGTCCCTGCTGCGGACCAACGGCAATACGGTAACTGACCGAACAGCCCAATACCTGTTGCATCGGATCTTCATCGCCCTCTTCCAGGTTCAGGTAACTGTTTTCTTCATCCCGTTCCAGGATGCCTTCACGCTCCAAAAACCCGGCAACCCGGTGACTGATCGTATGCACCAGCTCCACCAATTCCTGCTGGTTAGGTGCGTTGGTACGATGAAATCGGCTTTTACCCCAGGGCGTGGTGGTGTAAACGCCGTCCAGAAACAGCATGTGGAAATGCACGTTCAAATTGAGCGCACTGCCGAATCGCTGGATTAATGTCACCGCGCCCGTCCGTGCGGTTTTTCGTGTATATCCCGACTTCTTGATCAGGTGGGACGATATGGCCCTGTAAACGATCCCCAGCACCCGCCCCATCAGTTGCGGGCGGCTGGCAAACAGGAAACGCAATTGAAATGGAAAGCTCAACACCCACTGGCGTATGGGTTGTTCCGGTAAGACTTCATCGACCAGCAGTGCCGCGCTTTCGGCCATGCGCCTCGCGCCACAGCTCGGGCAAAAGCCACGACGCTTGCAGCTGAACGCGACCAGGTGTTCGTGATGGCATTCGCTGCATTGTACCCGCAGAAAACCATGTTCCAACCGTCCGCATTTGAGGTAATCGGAAAACTCCTGTTGTACATGAAACGGCAGTGACCTGCCCTGCTCGGCCATGACATCCCGGAATTCCGGGTAATACCACTCGATGATTTGATAGAGAAGTGTCTGTTCCGGTCGGTGACGCTGATAAGATAGGCTGTGTGGCGACCGGTCCGTGATCGCGGCTTGCGGCATAACGTTCTCCATTCCATGGAGAGACCAATGTTCTCATAATGTTCTCTATCTGTATATAATGAAAGCTTCCACGTCACCCTGAAAATTTCAATGCCGCCTGTAAATCCTCGTGTTCGAACGCACTGGCCATGCGGGTGATCTCTGCGCGCTTTGCCCCGACTTCTGCTGCCACTGCCTTCCAGGTGCGTGTCGCGTCTGCCACTTCACGGATAATGGTGCGTGCCTGCTTGGTACCAAGACCAAAATACTCAGCCGTTTCCTGAAGCAACTCCACTGAGCAGGTACCTTCGTCAAGGTCAATGTTTGTTGTCAGTATTCGCGCCTTCACATCTACCGGCGTCGGATTGAGATCATAGGCAGGCGAAAGAATCCACCCCCCCTGCCCTGACCACAGAAAGCCGTGGTTGCGCAAGTGATCGTCAACGTTGGACACCAGAACATTAAAAACCACACGGCGATAAAGCTGCCACGCATCTTCCTTGGCCTGGGCACCATGCGCCGTCAAAGCATCTACCAGTTCCGGGTAACTGCCACGTTCACCGTCCCGCGACCCCGTCATTGACATTGCAGACAAGAAAGGAATGCGCCAGCTGTTGTCGCGATCAAAACGACGCGACAACAGTACCTGTTTACCGGCAACCTGCAGCAGCTCATGCCCGGGGGTTTGTATACCCGCCCGTTCCGCCAGTCTGAGCGCGACTTCTTCCCAAGCTTCAATACTGTAGTCGTCGGACTCCTTGGGAAATTTCGCTATCGACAGATGGCCATGCTGATCGATCACGGACGCCTTGGGACGAGCGCCGCCCAATGACGAACCCGGTGCGAATATCAACCGCAGATCCTCATCCGTCTCTTCATCACGCTCTATCCGTTCAGTGATCTGAAGCAGACGCCCCAGTTCAATCAGAGCGGGAACGCCGTCATGTACAGGCGCCTGAAACACCTCCTCACCATGCCAACGAAACCTGAGCGCACCCAAGCGGATCTCATCTGCCACACCAAGCAGATAATGCAGTTCCCCCAGCGTGCGTACCTGCCGCCCCTCACGCTCCGCCAGGCGTCGTTCAGCACGCTGCATCAAACGCCTGCCCCAGGTATCCGGCGCCGAGTCGCCAATCGACCCGAAAATGGGCTGGCCCGCCTGCGGCGGGAATGTCCCCGCAGTCAGAGTCAGTGCCGGCTCAATCGAAAACCGGTTTGCATCGCCAAGCCAAGTCTCATCATATTCAAAGGTAACGGTCTCTCCCCGGCGTGATGCTTGCCGATGAAGTATTCCCAGAGGACGTACCTGCCCTTCCAGATCAATATGGACCTCAACGTCAGTCATCCGATTGCTTCCTGCGCTTCGTCGACATCCGCACGCGCTGGGGCAGTTCACCGGAAGCCAGCGAACGACCGATTTCATCATGGGCCGGGTCAGCGAGCTGATCGAGCCTGTTCAACAAGCCCAGTGCTTGCAACACAGACGCATAAATCCCCATGCTCACGCCCGGATCACCCGCCTCAACCCGCTGCAGGGTTGCCCGGCTGGTAAAGGCACGCTCTGCGACCACAGCCATTGTCAACCGGCGCCGCTGCCGGGCCTCGCGGAGATCGGCACCCAACTTGCGCAAGACACGCCTGATCGCAGAAGACGGCACATGTGGTTTTGGCATAATGTTCTATTAAATTTGCATTAAATATGTTTAATGTAACATGATTATTACATTATTCAAGCAAGATCACCGATACCATTAATAGTTCAACAGGCAAGGCATGGTATTGGCGCACCGCGCGGAAACTGGGGGTGGCGATACCATGATCCATACCATTAGAAAAAGGCACTAACTGCTTGCCGATGCCTGCCAGTACCAGATGATGCCAGACAGCAATGCGGGTAAGTGATTGGTTTTGTGAGCTCGCTGCGTCTAGATGCCTGTCAGTGCCAGCCAGTGCCAGATCTGGCCTACTCCCACTCTATTATTAATAAGCCTAATATGTCTTTTATATTCAATGACTTATTTTCCTGCTAAACGGTAATACCATGAAAAATACCATGCTCAGAAATTTCTTCAAAAACTTTCATTTTTTCCACAAATCCGTAAGCACTAAATGTCTAATTCGAACACTATTTCAATAGGATTTACAGGTTCATGATGTTAGCCAAATCAAAAAAGTTGTTGCTGAAGTCCCATTTTGGGACTAACATATCGATTACATGAGAATTATCGCACTGTCGACGCTGAAAGCCTTCTGGGAAGAGAACCCGGAATATCAGGATGCCAAGGAGCCAACATTGGCCTGGTACCGTCGTGTCTTGCAAGCCGACTGGAATTCACCTGCCGAGGTAAAGCAGGACTTCAGGAATGCCAGCATCCTTAAGGACGGCCGTGTGGTGTTCAATATTGCGGGGAACAAGTATCGACTCGTCGTGTGGATCAACTACGCCTACAGGGTTCTATACATCCGCTTTATTGGCACCCATAAGCAGTCCGACAAGATTGATGTGCAAACCATTTAACTGCCGGAGGACTAACCATGGACATCAAACCGATTAAAACTGGTGCCGACTACCGCGCGGCATTGAAAGAAATTGAAAGCCTGATGATGGCTGGGCCAGACACTCCAGAAGGCGAAAAGCTTGATGTCATGGTCACGCTTATCGAGGCTTATGAAGCCAAGCATTTCCCGATGGATTTGCCCGATCCTGTTGAGGCAATCAAGTTCGAGATGGAACGCAAGGGCTTAACCGTAAAAGACCTTGAGCCGATGATCGGCAAAAGTAATCGCGTTTACGAGATCCTAAATCACAAGCGCTCGCTGACTTTGAAGATGATCTGGAAGCTCCACGAAGGTTTGGGTATTCCGGCTGAGTCGCTGATCAAACCACCTCAAGTTCATGCCTGATCAACATTGCAGCGGAGATAAATTTCATGATCTCTCCGCTATCGATTCGAGGCTGGCTGAGCTTGAACGGGAAAAGCAGCAGCTCATCACTCTCAGAGCAGAGCTGAAAAATGCGAAGACAGCACCTCCCATATCAGATTCCTTTTCTCTAGAACAAAAGATAGCGATTTTCAGAAATCTGTTTCGTGGCCGCACTGATATTTTTGCCAATCGCTGGCAAAACCAGCGAGGACGAAGTGGCTATTCCGTAGCCTGTGACAATGAGTGGGTTCAGGGTGTCTGCAACAAACCGAGGATCAAATGTCTTGACTGCACACACCGCCAGTTCAGCGAATTAACCGATCAAATCATCTATCGCCACCTGGCGGGACAACAGGTTGTGGGCCTGTATCCATTGCTCCACGACAACACTTGCTATTTGCTGGCCGCCGATTTCGATAAGGGAAGCTGGCAAAATGAAGTGAAAGCGATGTCCAGAGCTTGTACCGAGCATTGTGTACCTCACGCAGTCGAGATTTCGCGCTCCGGGAATGGTGCGCACTTATGGATATTTTTCGATAAAAAAGTACCCGCCAATAAAGCACGCTTGTTGGGGTTTGGTCTTCTTGATAAAGCGATGGAGGTTTATCCAAACCTGTCTTTCGACTCCTATGACAGATTATTTCCCAATCAGGACATTCTGCCTGAAGGAGGATTTGGCAATTTGATTGCATTACCACTACAGCGCGAAGCCAGACAAACGGGCAATAGCTCTTTTGTCGATGCAGATTTGAATGTCATTAAGGATCAATGGCAACACCTCTCGCAGATAAAGAAACTTTCCAGACAGGAGCTAAATCAACTTCTTTCAAAGATTTCCCCCAATGCAAGCCAGATTTCAGAGCAAGACGTTACCGATATCCTGCCGCCCTGGGAGGTGACAGCCAAACCCAAGCCTCTGGTTCTGGAAAGCCCGCCACAACAGATTACGATAACGCTGGCCAACCACATCTACTTTCAGGTAAAAACGCTGCCAAGTGCACTTTTAGCGAGATTAAGGCGTTTAGCCAGCTTTTCGAATCCGGTTTTCTTTAAAACACAGGCGCTTCGCTTTTCGACCCACGGCATCCCGCGATTCATTTCCTGCGCACGCATTGAACGTGGCTACTTGTCATTACCTCGCGGGTGTTTGGATGATGCGCTCGCGTTATTGAGAGAGAGCAATATAGAAGTAAAAATCGATGACAAACGTGAGGTGGGCACTAAACTCTCCGACATAAAGCCATTGATAACTTTGAGGAAAAACCAACTGACAGCCATTAAGGAAATCAGCAAGCACGACGCGGGCATTCTGCATGCACCGACAGCATTTGGAAAAACCGTGACGGCTATCGGAATGATCGCCAAGCGCAAAGCAAACACACTCATTCTTGTACACAGTCGCCAACTGCTTGATCAATGGCAGGAAAGACTTCGCTCGTTTTTGCCAGAAGCGGAGATCGGCGTCATCCGCGGGGGAAAGAAAAAGCCCACCGGCAACATTGATATCGCGACATATCAAAGTCTGATAAACAAGAAAGAAAACACTGTTTCTCAGATTGTTCAGGAATACGGCCATGTAATCGTTGATGAATGCCACCACGTATCCGCGCCGCGCTTTGAGATGGTACTGAACGAAGTTCGAGCAAAATACGTTCTCGGCCTTACTGCTACACCTGAGAGACAGGACGGCCATCAGAAGATCATTTTTATGGCTGCCGGCCCCATTCGGCACAAAGTAAAAAGCTCAATTGATAAAAAATTTGAGCAAGAAGTTCAAATCCATCAGCTCTATGATACGCCCCCGCTGCATCTTTCCCAACCCGAGGAGCGGCCCAAAATTACAGATGCCTACCGGTGGCTAATGGAAAACGAAAAGCGTACACAGCGCATCATGTCAGACGTGATTGATAATGTTCGTGAAGGCAGACATCCAATTGTCCTCACTGAAAGACGCGATCACGCGGAGACGCTTAACAACCTGCTTAATAAAAATGGTATTGACTCCATCATATTGAAAGGCGCAATGAAAGCCGCCGAGCGCAAGCGTGTTGACGAGCATTTGCATTCGGCACAGGTTGTGGTCGCCACTGGAAAGTATGTGGGCGAGGGTTTTGACCTACCCAGGCTGGATACACTGTTTCTTGCCATGCCCATCGCCTGGAAAGGTTCGTTGGCGCAATATGCAGGAAGAATTCATCGGGAATCAGACGGTAAAACGCAAGTGACGATTCATGACTACGTTGACTGCGGGCTACCGATGCTTCAACGCATGTTCAACAAACGCGAGAAAAGCTACAAGGCAATGGGTTATGCTGTCTTATTCTTAGGTGAATCAGACAGCACGGACAAGGCAAAGCAATTTGAAGCTGCGCTACTGTAGCAGGTTTCCGGATTAATCCAGAGCCCCCTCAGTTCAAGTTCCCTGATACCATGCCACCATCAATTTTCCTTTCATGGTATCGATGCGTTCTGCCTTGCCACGCGCAAAAAACACCATGAAAAATACCATTGATGATGCAGATTATATTATCAATTGGATTGGTTTAATTGTTATAAATCAATATGTTAAAAACTCTGATCACTCCCACTCTATTATAAATAAGCCTTTTTTATCTTTTATATTCAATGGCTTATTTTCCTGCTAAATCGTAATACCATGAAAAATACCATGCTCAGAAATTTCTTCAAAAAAATTCATTTTTTTCAGCTGCCCGACTAGAGAAGCCGAGCACAGAAACCTCTTTAAGTCGGGTAATAGAGATTCCAATCCAATGAATGTTCAGCTCCACTCCCCGCACCAAAATATATGCCTATCATACCCCATCAAACACCGCGAAAGATATTGCAGAAACAGTGTCTTACCACAAATACCCTTCAGCTGGGCTTTAGTCGTTTTCTAGTACGATACTGAAATGCTCGGTGCGTTTACCCGGCAGGCCATCCTTGCGAAACCGCCTTCCCCATACTCCGAACAAGACGTGCTCCTCTGAGGTGTACGCGTCCATCCCTTAGCAGATCCACGGCACTATGTGCAGTCTGATGACACAGCATCCTGATAAAAAAGCGTCCCTCGGCACCCAAATCCAACCCTCGCTTGGGGAAACGTCGGCCTCTGGCGGCGTAAGAGCATCCCGCTTTTCCGCAAATAGACTGGCTACCAAGGCACAGGTCGGTAACTGTCAGATCAAGTCGCAACTATCGCACGTGATCACAGTTCATTGTCTTCCGCCCAATCCTTGAGCTGCTCAAGCACGGTCAACGACGATCTCCCGAAATCGGTGATCTCGTAGGCGACGGCTATCGGTCGGGTGCTGAGGACCTTTCGCTTGACCAGGCCGATATCTTCCATCTCCTTGAGGCGCTGCGTGACCATCTTCTTACTGGCGCCGCCGAGTTGACGGGCAAGGTCGTTGAAGCGGACCGGGCCATCCTGCAGATGCCACAAAATCGAGCCCTTCCACTTGCCACCGATGATGCGCATGCCGCGCTCGATCGGACAGGGTTCCGAGCATGCATTGATGACCACCTTTTTCCCATCCGGCCTCAATTCGACATGTGCTTTGGCTGTCTTCATGGTTACTAAAAGTATACTGGTTGACATTGGTTTCTTACCATACCACCATTCCCCCACGTTTTCACCAAAGGGAACCACACCGATGTCAAACATCCTGATCATCAACGCCCACGAGTACTACCCGTTCTCCGAGGGCAGGCTCAACCAGACGCTCGCGCATAAGGCGGCGCAGATCCTTTCGGCCAACGGGCACGCGCTCAAGACCACAACGATGCAAGACGACTACGACGTCGCGGCCGAACTGGAAAAACACCGGTGGGCCGATGTCGTCGTCCTGCAGACACCTATCAACTGGATGGGCGTGCCCTGGTCGTTCAAAAAGTACATGGACTTCGTCTACACGGCGGGGATGGACGGCACCCTGTGTAACGGCGATGGCCGCAGTCACAATGACCCAGCGAAACAGTACGGGGCAGGCGGAACACTGACAGAGACGAAATACATGCTTTCGTTGACGTTCAATGCCCCCAACAACGCGTTCAACGATCCCGAGCAGTACCTGTTCCAAGGTAAGTCCGTGGACGATCTGCTGTTCCCGATGCACATGAACTTCCGCTTCTTCGGCATGGAACCGCTTGAGACGTTCACCTGCCACGATGTCATGAAGAATCCGGACATCGACAACGACCTGATTCGGTTCGAAGAACACCTCAACAAACATCTTTCTGGAGTCGGCCTCGATGAGCAAAAAGTACAACGTGCACTGTGACTGCGGCGCCGTCGAACTCGAGATGAGCGGTACGCCGAGGGTGCATGCATTCTGCCACTGCGAGGATTGCCGCGCCCTGCTCGATGTGCCCTATCACTCGATCGTCGCCTGGAACGCAGATAGCGTCCGCATCACGTCGGGCGCTGAGGATACGGTAGAGTACAAGTATCCAACGCTGGAGATGACCCGCGTGTTCTGCAGACAGTGCGGTGAGACGCTCTTCAACACCAATGCGATGGACTGGCGACTGGTATCGCAGCTGCTGATCCGTAAATGCAACAATGACGAACTGCCCGAGGAGTTGGTATCGAACGCGCACTTCTACTATGACCGCCGCATCGTCGATATCGACGACCAACTCCCAAAGAACTAGCCGCTCATGCAAGACCGACAACCCACGCCGACGGTCCCGTTGAAGTTCTACTGTGCATGGTACTGCCCGTTTGCACAGCGTGCCTGGTTGGCGCTGCTGCACAAGGGACTGGATTTCGAATACATCGAGGTCGACCCCTACCGGGAATCCCGCTGGTGGCTGGACATCTCCCGCAACCGTTCCAAGGTACCCGTGATCGTCTCCCCACCTGGCAACGCAACCGAGTCGACCACGGTGATCGACTCGACCCGGGTCCTGGAGTATCTCGAGGATCTTGTGCCGAACCGCAATCCGCTCTATCCCGGTGACGCCAACGCCCGCGCCGAGCTGCGCTTCTGGGGCGACCACATAAATAAGCGCGTGGTTCCTTACATGTACCGCTTTCTCGCAGCGCATGAGCCGGGCGATTACCGGGAAGAATCACGGACAGCGCTGCTGGAAGGCCTGGAGGAACTGGCCGATGCGATGTCAACAGAAGGCCCCTACTTCAAAGGTACCGACCTGACCGCGGTCGACATGCTGTTGGTGCCGTTTGCCTATCGTATCGATGCCCTGCTCGGTCACTACCGCGCCTTTAAGCTGCCAAGGTCTGGTGAGACCTGGTCGCGCTATCAACGCTGGTACGACAACATGCGCAACACGCCACTGTTCCAGCGCACCTTGACCGACCCAAACAACTACGAACAACGCCTGATCGAGTTTTACCTGCCTTATAGCCGGGGCAAGGGGCAAAAAGACGTCACGGCGGTCGACTGAAGGAGAGCCCGACGAATGGTTGAACAGAAATACTTCGACGACTTCAGTGTCGGCGACCGCTTCGTTACCGGCGGCGTCACGTTGACCGAAAGCGACATCATCGATTTTGCGCTCAGGTACGATCCACAACCCTTTCATCTCGATGCCAACGCGGCCAGCGAATCAGCGTTTGGCGGTCTGATCGCCAGCGGCTACCAGAGTCTTGCGCTGTGTTTTCGGCTGTTCATACAGACTGGCATCCTGACCGAAGCGAGTATGGGATCACCGGGCATCGACGAACTGCGCTGGCTCAGCCCGGTACGGCCCGGTGACACCCTGCACACGGTGGTCGACGTCAAGGAGGTCATCCCCTCAAAGTCCAAGCCGGACCGCGGGATCGTGCGCTTCCGCTACGCCGCGATCAATCAACACGACGAGGAGGCATTGTCGTTTGTGTTGAATCATTTCCTACGGCGCAGACCGGCGTGATTATGACCCGCGAACCCGCGCAATCCACATCAACAGATCCAGCCGAGTCAACACCCGGGAAACCGACGCGTCGTATTCTGGTCCTGCTCGCCCATCCGTCACTCGATCGATCGGAAGTGAACCGGCCGATGGCCGAAGCGATCGGTGCGCTCGATGGCGTCACGCTGGTCGATCTGTATGCCGAGTACCCGGATTTTCAGATCGACATCGACCGCGAACAGGCCCAGTTGCTCGCGCACGATGTCATCGTGTTCCAGCATCCGCTGTATTGGTATTCGACGCCAGCGATTCTGAAAGAATGGCAGGACTTGATGCTGGAACACGGCTTTGCCTACGGCACGGAAGGCACCGCGTTGCATGGCAAAATACTCTTCAACGCATTGACCGCAGGAGGCCTCGAGGCCGCCTACTGCGCCGAAGGCTACAACCACTTCACAATCCGTGAACTCCTGCACCCGATCGAGCAGACGACGATGTTGTGCGGCATGACTTACCTGCCGCCGTTTACTCTGTTTGGTTCACGCACCGCGGTCGATGACGGCCGCATTGAGCGACACATCGCGGACTGGGTCGGGCTGCTCAGCGCATTACGCGACGACCGTCTCGACATCGCACGCGCGCAACGCTTGCCGTTGCTCAACGACGCAATCGGCACGTCGGTAACGGAGGACTGAACCATGGGCGGACTGCTGGTCCACGCATTCATCTATCTGTGTGCCGCCGTGATCGCAGTGCCGATCGCCAAACGGCTTGGCCTGGGCTCGATCCTCGGCTACCTGCTCGCCGGCGTCTTGATTGGGCCGGTGGTCGGACTGGTCGGGTCGGAGACTCGCGAGATCCAGCACTTCGCAGAGTTTGGCGTCGTCATGATGCTGTTCCTGGTCGGTCTCGAACTACAACCGCAGATGCTGTGGCGGATGCGCAACCGACTGCTCGGTCTCGGCGGTCTACAGGTCGCCATCACGGCCGCGCTGGTCATGGCCGGCGCAATGCTGCTGGGCATGGCCTGGAGTATCGCACTGACGATCGGCCTGATCTTCTCACTGTCGTCGACGGCGATCGTGCTGCAGACGCTCAACGAGAAGGGTCTGACCAAGACCGAAGGCGGCCGCGCGAGCTTCTCGGTACTGCTGTTCCAGGACATCGCCGTGATCCCGATGCTCGCGGTGATCCCGTTGCTCGCGATGCCGGACCTGGTCGGTAGCGGTGCGGAAACGGTCGTCGATCAGGGTACGGAAGGAGCGCATCATGAAACCATGAGTCTGGTCGCCGGCCTGCCTAGCTGGGCGCATGCACTGGTCGTATTGGGCTCGGTGGCCGCCGTGTTGATCGGTGGCCACTATCTGTCCCAACCGCTGTTTCGCTTCATCGCCGCGTCGCGCCTGCGCGAGATCTTTACCGCGAGCGCACTGTTGATCGTGATTGGTATCGCGCTGCTGATGACGCTTGTCGAGCTGTCGCCCGCGCTCGGCACCTTTCTCGCCGGCGTCGTGCTGGCCAACAGTGAGTTCCGCCACGAACTCGAATCTGACATCGAGCCGTTCAAGGGCCTGCTGCTCGGTCTGTTCTTCATCACGGTCGGCGCCGGCATCGACTTCGGCGTCCTTTTCGGCGATTTCGCGACCATCCTTGGGTTGACGCTCGGTGTCATCGCCGTCAAAGGCATTGTGCTGTATGCCCTCGCCTGGCTGTTTCGGCTCGAAGGCGCGCACCGCTGGCTGTTCACGCTCGGCCTGGCCCAGGCCGGCGAATTCGGCTTCGTGCTACTGAGCTTCAGCCTGCAACACGACGTGATTCCGGCAGACCTGGCCGCGACGCTGTCGCTTGTCGTGGCCCTGTCGATGCTGCTAACGCCCGGCCTGTTCATTCTGTACGACCGCTTCGTGCTGTCACGCCCCGCGGACACCAGCGACCACCCAGGCGACGAAATCGACCAGGCCGGCACGGTCATCATCGCCGGCAGCGGGCGCTTCGGTCAGATCGTCAATCGCCTGCTCGTCGCCAGCGGGGTCAACACCGTCGTGCTCGATCACGAAATCGCGATGATCGACATGCTGGGCAAGTTCGGCGTCAAGAGTTACTATGGCGATGCCACGCGCCCGGACCTGTTGCACGCCGCGGGCATCGAGGCGGCCAAGGCGATCGTCATCGCGATCGATGACAAGGAACGCGCGGTAGAGACGGTTGAGCACATCAAGCGCCACCACCCCCACGTGACAATTCTGGCCCGTGCCTACGACGTGGGTCACCTATACCTGCTGAACAAGGCCGGTGTCGATATCGCCGTGCGCGAGCTGTTCGATGCCTCGCTGGAGATCGGCAAGGAGGCACTCAAGGCAGTAGGCATGCACCCGTTCAAGGTCGAGAAGATGTCGCAGGCGTTCCCCCGCCACGACTTCACCGGCCTCGACAGCCTGTACGAGGTGTGGGACGCGGACACCGCGATGTCGAGCAACAAGGCGTACCTCGCACGCGCCCGCGAACACGGTGCGACACTGCAGGAATTGATGGAGACCGATCGCCTGCAACTGCATGACCGCTCCGAGCGGGGCTGGACACCACCACCGAAACACTATGCGGATAAGCTGGGCGACTGACGGTGGATATCGAGACTCAACATCCCCTGATCGAAGCGATCCTTTCGGACTGGAAAGACCGAATCGGCGACGGCTATGCCGGTTATCGTGGGCACGTCTACCGGATGTTCAACTACTGCCTGGCACTGCATCCCGCGTTGGATGAGGAACAGACCAAGCTGGCTATTGCCGCTTGCTTCCACGATATTGGCCTCTGGTCGGATCACACCGTCGACTACCTACCGCCATCGATCGAACAGGCGGAACGCTATCTCGCAGAAACAGAGCGAGAAGACTGGGCCGAAGAGATCGGCCTGATGATCGAATGGCATCACAAGGTGCGACCGTACCGAAACCGGCAGTTCCCGCTGGTCGAGGTGTTCCGCAAGGGCGATCTGGTCGATTTCTCTCTCGGCTTCTTCAAGTGCGGGCTGCCAAAACGCCTGGTGAACCAGGTCAAGGCTGCCATTCCCAATGCTGGATTTCATCGCTTTCTGCTGAAAGGCGCCAAGGACTGGTTTGCAAAACACCCCTTCAGTCCGCCGCCATTCATGAAATGGTAGAGAAAATGCCTTAACTATTTATTCAGGATTACCGTTTCAGGCACATCTACGCAGCCTTCATCTTCACAGTTTTTCCAATCCGAGCCAGCATATTGACCAGTTTGTCGATAGTAAACTTGTCAATCTTGCCGCGCATCAGATCACTGATTCTCGGCTGGTGAACACCAAACACCTCGGCAGCTTCTTTCTGACCGAGCTCTGCATCCTCGATATACTGACGCAGTGCAATCATCAATTCTGAACGAATCTTCAGGTTCTGCGCCATCGCCGGGTCATCCTCCAGCGCCTCAAATACATTGCGGTAAGCTTTTGAAATCGTCATTGCTGTTTCCTCTGTTCTGCCAACGCCTTGTACCTGGTTTTCGCCAGTTCTATATCCGCCTTGCGTGTTTTCTGCGATTTCTTTTGAAAAGCATGTAATACGTAAACGGCCTCTTCGAATCGAGCGACATAGATCACCCGGTAAATACCGTCCTTGTCCTTGATCCGGATTTCAACAGCCCCTGCACCAACGGTATTCATTGGCTTCCAGTCACTTGGCTGCAACCCGGCCTGGACATTACTGAGCTCAAAACCCGCTTCCCGACGTGCGCCTGCCGGGAATTGCCTGAGATCGCCCAATGAGCTGCCCACAAAGCGCACGTCTTTCATAAACGCCATTATACAAAATTTTATATTTATATCAAGTTTTATATATTTGGGTATATTGGGCGTCGATCTAGATGCGCTGGAATACGAATACCATGAACGCCTCGGCACGCATGGCATGGTATTGGAGCGCCGCGCTGATATTGAGTGCGGCGATACCATGATTTATACCATTAGGAATTGTAGTTACTGCTTGCCGATGCCTGCCAGTGCCAGATGATGCCAGACAGCAGCGATGATAAGTTATTGGTTTTGCGAGCTTGCAGGGTCTTGGTGCCTGCAGGTGCCTGCCAGTGCCAGACGTGGAATCATTCCCACTCAATAGTCGCCGGCGGCTTGCTGGATATATCATAGGCGACGCGCGAGATCCCTGTCACCTCATTGATGATGCGCCGCGATACGGTCTCCAGAAAATCATAGGGAAGATGTGCGAAGTGGGCGGTCATAAAATCGACCGTGGTCACTGCCCGCAGCGTCACCACGTATTCATAACGGCGCGCATCACCCACAACGCCAACAGATTTTACCGGCAGGAATACGACAAATGCCTGGCTGACCTCGTCATACAGATTATGCCGATAGAGCTCTTCGATGTAGATATGGTCCGCCTGGCGCAGCAGGTCAGCATACTCCTTTTTGACTTCACCGAGAACACGTACTCCCAGACCCGGTCCCGGGAATGGATGGCGATAGACCATCTCGGACGGCAGGCCCAGCTCGACACCAATGCGGCGCACCTCATCCTTGAAGAGTTCCCGTAGCGGCTCCACCAGCTGCAGCTTCATGTAGTCCGGCAGGCCGCCCACATTATGGTGCGACTTGATGACATGCGCCTTGCCCGATTTGGCGCCGGCCGATTCGATGACATCGGGGTAGATGGTGCCCTGCGCCAGGTATTTGACGTCGGTAAGTTTACCAGCCTCCTCCTCGAAGATATCGATGAAGAGATTGCCGATGATCTTGCGCTTTTTTTCCGGATCGGCTTCACCGGCGAGCGCCGCGAGAAACCGCTCCTCCGCATTGACGCGAATCACCTTGACACCCATGTGCTCGGCAAAAGTCGCCATCACCTGGTCGCCTTCATGCAGCCGCAGCAGGCCGTTATCGACAAAGACACACACCAGCTGATCACCGATAGCGCGGTGCAGCATCGCGGCAACGACGGAAGAATCCACTCCACCGGAGAGGCCCAGCAGCACCTTGTCACTGCCGACCTGTTCTCTGATCGAAGCGATGGCGTCCTCAATGATGCTGCCAGCATTCCACAATGGCTTGCAACCACAGATGTCAAACAGAAAACGCTCGATGATGCGCTGCCCCTGCCTGGTATGCGTCACTTCGGGGTGAAACTGCAGCCCGTAAAAGTGGCGCTCCTCATCCGCCATGCCGGCCAATGGGGCATCATCGGTGGTGCAGATCGCCATGAAACTGTCGGGCAGGTTCACGACACGGTCGCCGTGACTCATCCACACATCCAGCATTCCATAGCCTTCGTCCGTGACGTGATCTTCGATATTTTTCAGCAATGAAGAGTGGTTGCGCGCCCGCACCTGTGCATAGCCGTACTCATGAACATCGGAGCTCTCGACCTCCCCCCCAAGCTGCGAAGCCATGGTCTGCATGCCATAACAGATGCCAAGCACAGGAATGCCCAGCTCAAACACCTTTTGCGGGGCAAAAGGCGCATCATCGCCTGTCACCGTTTCAGGGCCGCCCGAAAGAATGATGCCCGCAGGATTCAGTGCATCGATCGCGTCTTCACTGTTGTCCCACGGCCAGATTTCACAATAGACGGCTGATTCCCGCACCCTGCGTGCAATCAGCTGGGTGTATTGGGAGCCAAAATCGATAATCAGAATGGAGTGCGCGTGAATATTTGTCATTTTTTCTACTGAAAATCCAGCAAGACCGAGTCTCAGGCTGACAATGAAAAAAAGGATTTGTGATCTCTCGCCAAGACGCAATTGTTTTTTCCTGGCGTGTTGGCGAGAGTCATGATTGTATATAGCATTACACCGCTAGGGAACAAGCTGTCAATCGCGACGATAGTTCGGCGCTTCCTTGGTGATCGTCACGTCATGTACATGCGACTCCTGCATTCCTGCGCTGGTTACACGCACAAACTCAGGTTGGCTGCGCATCTCCTCGATGGTGGCGCAGCCTGTGTACCCCATGCTCGAACGGATGCCGCCGTTCAGCTGGGCGATGACGCTGAGCACCGGCCCCTTGTAAGGAACACGGCCCTCGATCCCTTCGGGAACCAGCTTGTCTGAATCCTTGGTCTCTTCCTGGAAATAGCGGTCTGAAGAGCCGCTCTTTCCGGACATGGCGCCAATCGACCCCATGCCGCGATAGGATTTATAGGAGCGCCCCTGGAAAATTTCAACCTCGCCGGGAGATTCGTCAGTCCCTGCCAACAAGCCTCCGATCATGACGGCATGCGCTCCCGCAGCCAGCACCTTGGCGATATCACCGGAGTAGCGCAGCCCGCCATCAGCAATCACAGGAATATCTGTATTTTTCAGCGCCTCGGCAACATTCGAGACAGCCGTGATCTGCGGCACGCCGACTCCGGCAAC
>JBGCEN010000420.1:0-8479 GCA_045106435.1 Rhodothermales bacterium | reverse complement strand
CGCGACCACCACAAGTCCTTCTTCCCTGATAAAACGACGCTGATTCTCCTCTCGCACTTCGCTTGCCAAGCCGGCATGATAGGGCAAAGCCTCTATTCCCTCGTCACGCAACCACGCAGCCGTTTCCTCTACCTTCTTCCGGGTGAAACAGTACACAATGCCGGCCTCACCTGCGTGATCTCCCTGTATAAACCGCAAAAGTTGTTGCTTACCATTTTTCTTAAGCACCACCGTGTAGCGAATGTTGGGCCGGTCAAAACCGGTCACGAACCGTCCATCTGTCGGGATTTGAAGCCGCTCCAGAATCTCTGCCTGGGTCGGCTCATCTGCCGTTGCGGTTACAGCGATACACGGCACATGAGGGAATCGCTCCCGCAGGGTAGCAAGCTGGATGTACTCAGGCCGAAAATCGTGGCCCCACTGGGAAATACAGTGTGCTTCGTCAATGGCAAAAAGCGCCGGCTCAATCTGATTGAGCAGCGTCTGAAAATCGTGTGTCATCAAACGCTCTGGCGCAACATAGAGCATATCAAGCTGCCCATTGACCGCCTTGCCGATCACATCACTCTGCGCTATTTGGGAAAGACTTGAGTTCAGATATTCTGCCCGAACTCCTAATTGTTTAAGCGCCGTCACCTGATCTTGCATCAGGGCAATGAGCGGAGAAACGACAATACCCACGCCCGACCTGATTAAAGAAGGCAGCTGATAGCAAAGGGATTTCCCCCCGCCTGTTGGCATCACGAGCAAGGTATGATAGCCGGCAACAACCCGATCAACCACCTGCTCCTGATGCGCCCTAAAGGCATCAAAGCCGTAAATCTGCTGAAGGGTTTCGAGGGATGAGGCTGTCTGCACGTATTTGATAACTCTTAAATACTTCGGGATGGGAATCTGTCGGATTGCACGGACTGCTGGCTGGCTAGTTTCCTGAATTCATCCGCTTCACACCCCTCTTTACTGTGAATTAAAATCGCATACCCAATAAACACAGTATGACCCTATAACAACCCGGTTTAATCTTGCATTATAATCAAACATTCAATCCACTTAATGGTTGTTACCCCATACTTGGAAGCCCGATTAATCTCTATTAAAGCATACCAAGCCTTGAAGCGCCTTGAAGGTTTACGAACAAAAAACGTTAACCCTTGGACGCTAAACCAGAAACCAGTCACAAATAAAGCAAAAGCGTCTTTGTGACACCCTTTGACCGCTATTTCTGTGCTTGCACTTAGTCTTCCTTTTTTAAATGAGATGGTGGCGCTCTTTACAGTGAGCGTTATCATCGCCTACATTTGTTATCGATTACGGCTTGTACCCATTGCCGGCTTCTTGATCGCCGGCGTACTCATTGGCCCCAATGCACTGGGCCTTGTGTACGATCAGGCATTGGTAGATATTCTCGCAGAAATTGGCGTGATTCTGCTCCTTTTCACGATTGGGATAGAGTTTAGCCTCGACAAGCTCTCGCGTATTGCCAAAGCGATTTTTATCGGTGGTGGTTTACAAGTTGCATTTACTATAGCGGTCGTCACAGCGCTATTTATGGCTTATGGCGTTTCCTGGCAAGCAGGAGTCTATACAGGATGTCTGGTTGCCTTAAGCTCAACCGCGATCGTGCTCGGGCTACAATCGGAACGCCGAGAATCAGAGACGCCTACCGGGCGCCTTACTTTGGCTGTGCTGATTTTTCAGGATTTGGCCATCGTAGTCATGGTATTGCTAGTCCCGCTTCTCGCAGGTGGAGGGGGTACGACCGGGGATTTTTTGATGGTACTGGGTAAAGCAGTCTTGCTCATCGCCGCGGTCTTGATTCTGGCGAGAAGAGTTGTCCCCTGGATCCTCGAACGCATTGCGCACACACGCCGGCAGGAGTTGTTTCTGCTCACCATTGTTGCCGTCTGTTTTGGTACCGCAGCCGCTTCCAGTTATGCAGGTGTCAGCCTGGCATTGGGAGCGTTCCTGGCCGGGCTTGTGGTAAGCGAAAGCAGATTCAGCGAGCAAGCCCTGAGTGAGATTCTGCCCTTACGAACAGTTTTCAACGCCGTGTTCTTTGTGTCTGTAGGAATGCTTCTGGATATAGGCTTTCTTGCAAACAACCTGCTCCTGGTATTTGTAGCGGCAGGGCTCGTGATACTCATCAAGATAATCACGACAGCCAGCAGCATCCTTTTCCTCGGACACCCGGTGCGGATCGCTGCAGCAACCAGTTTAGCACTCGCGCAAATTGGCGAGTTTTCCTTTGTACTGGAACGAGCCGGCCGTAGCTATGGCATCTCTCCCGGCGGCATGGGAGAAGCTGGAGCGCAAACGTTCATCGCTGCTACTGTATTGTTGATGCTCGTAACACCTTTACAGCTTCAATTTGCTGCCAGGTTTGGTGCCCTGCTCTCTCGGACGCCGCTAGGAAAGTTGCGTGCAGACAATGGAGACGACGCATCAGAAGAAAACAATAAACTGGAACATCATACAATTATTGTGGGGTACGGACCGGCAGGCCGGCGCCTGGTGCAGGTATTGCAAGATCGCGGGATTCCGTTTGTTGTGATAGAAATGAATCCGGATTCCGTCAAGGAAATGCAGGCAAACGACGTTAATGTCGTTTTTGGAGATGCTTCTCGCCCACATATCCTGGAAGCAGCTGGCATCGAAACGGCCAAATTGTGCGTGGTTGTAATCAATGACCCCGCCATCGCTCCGCGCATCATCCATCAGGCCCACTATTTAAATCCCACGCTCCAGATTATTGCACGCACCCGATACCTTACAGATATGGAATCGTTGCAAAAAATTGGTGCAGACATCGTTGTCCCCGAAGAAATGGAAACGATTGTACGGATTTTCTCTCATGTATTGGGCGCTTACATGATTCCACCGGAAGAAGTCGAAAGACAAATTCGGATGATCAGAACCCAGGATTACGGCATTATGCGCGGTAGTATTCAGGAAGCACACTTGATGGTGCTTGAAGGACTGGATGAAGAAGGCATGCACACGCGCGTTGTACTGGTGCAAAGAAACTCCCATGCTGCCGGCAAAACACTGCAGGAACTAGCCCTGCGAAAGAAATACGGACTCACTGTACTTACTGTACGACGCGAAGGAAAAACGATCGTCAGAACGGCCGGCGACTTCAAAGTTGAGGTCGGTGATCGATTGGTGCTCGTAGGTTCAGCCCAACACTTTGCAGCTTGTGCTGATCTTTTCCGAACAGAATTACAGGAAAAACCTGAGCTGCCAGATGCTTCACCTTCTGTCTAAAAACTGTGATGGACTTATAAAAAACAATCATGACAGTCCAACAATGGCTCAACTCAAACGCTGCGCTGAAGACATTGGGCACAAAACGCATAATTATGGCGTTGAAGGGCGTGTTTTCACCAAACCTCTTCCACGCCGATCCCTTTAGATTGACGATGAAGCCAACCTTCCAATTATCACTTCACTGGACTCACCTTCAACCATGCGCAAAGAAAGCATGGCTTGCACTCAATCATACCCTTTATGAACGCAGCTAAATGCGTTTCTCGGGAGGATTATGATTGTCCAGATACACCAAGGTCACCCATCTTTTCCAACGTAACTCAAATAATTTCGCCTATTGAGTTCCAGGGGCCTCTTTTATACCCCATATTGTTGATACACAATATGTAAAGACTGGACAACACCATTTCATCGTCTTGCAATTACGCGTGGCGCCAACTTATGGCATCTACCTGTTTATAATATTTTTCCCAGGGCATTCCAGCTTTTTATCTGTAAAAAGCAGACTTGATGTATTTCGCGTTCCCTTAATCACAAATCCATCTTAACTGTTTTTTTTCTTTTGTTACTTTAACGCAACACCACCAGGGTTTACTGCTTGCGAAGCAAACTCGATATAGAAACAGTACACGAAACGCTCAAACTTACTGGCGAATAGCAAAGCAAAAGTAAAACTTGCGCAAAAAGACTTTAGTGCCTTGGTCCCAAGGTATTTTGTACCTAAAACATCATTCGAGAGACACACCCCTATGGCAACCAAAAAAAAAGGCAAGCTAAGAAAGGAGCTGGGCCTATTCGATGTCTATGTAATTAGTACTGGAGCCATGATTAGCTCTGGCTTTTTCTTGCTGCCGGGACTTGCCGCAGCGAAAACTGGCCCTTCTGTAGTCATTGCTTATGCTATCGCCGGCATCCTCATCCTCCCTGCCATGTTTAGTATAGCCGAATTGAGTACAGCCATGCCCAAGGCTGGAGGAGCCTACTACTTTCTGGATCGAGCACTGGGCCCCATTGCCGGCACCATTGGCGGACTGGGCACCTATCTGGCACTTTCTCTAAAAACAGCATTTGCCCTGATTGGTATCGGAGCCTATCTCACCATCTATGTGGATCTCCCGATTAAACCGGTAGCAATCTCGTTAACGCTTGCTTTTATGGCGCTTAATATTTTTGGCGCAAAAGAAACCACAGGCCTTCAACGCCTCCTGGTTGTTATCCTCATCGCAATACTCACCTTTTTTATGGTTGAGGGCTTGTGGGAAATATTCGCTACCGACAACCATCAAGTTGATTTGGAAGAACGCTTCACTCCCTTTTTCACTTTTGGCGTTGAGGGATTATTGTCCACTATAGGGTTTGTCTTTGTGTCGTATGCCGGCCTGACAAAAGTAGCGAGTGTTGCTGAAGAGGTTAAAAATCCGGATAGAAATATCCCGCTCGGCATGATCTTGTCGTTAACAACCACAACCGTCATTTACGTTGTTGGTATTTTTATTATCGTTACCCTGATTCCACCCACCAACCTCCATACTGATCTTACTCCTGTAGCGAGTGCCAGCAAGCTGTTCATGAATTGGCCCTCGGAAGGTCTGGGGCTTATACTTATTGTTGTAGCCGCTACTGCTGCTTTTGCCTCCACAGGAAACGCCGGTATTCTTGCCTCTTCCCGCTACCCTTTTGCGATGGCAAAGGACCGGCTTGTCCCCTCTTTCTTGGCAAATCTGGGACGATTCAGTACGCCGGTGCCGGCAATTATGATCACTTCAGGGTTGATCATCTTCTTTATTATCGCCCTCGATGAAGAAGGTATCGCAAAGCTTGCAAGTGCGTTTCAGCTCTTCATTTTTGTCCTCGTAAATCTGTCAGTAATCGTCATGCGACAGAGTAAAATCACAGCCTATGACCCAGGGTTTGAGTCACCCTTTTATCCATGGATGCAGATTTTCGGGATGATCGTCTCGCTCACATTAATCGTCGCCATGGGCTGGATTGCCAGTCTGTTTACGCTTGGCGTTATCTTGTTTTGCCTGGCATGGTTTCATTATTACGCACGCAATCATGTTGTACGCGATGGTGCAATTTATCACTGGTTCGCGAGACTGGGCGGTCGTATTTACACCGACCTTGACATAGAATTGCGGGCTATTCTGAAAGAGAAAGGGTTACGTAAAGGCGACCATTTTGAGGAAATTGTAGCCAATGCTACCGTCATCGATTTAGATGATGAGGAAGAATATACTTTTCCTGAACTGATAGACCTGCTATCGGAAAAAATGGTTGAACAATTCCCCAACAAGGTGGATGAATTAGCCGTTCGATTAGCCGAAGTCAAAAAAATTGGCCCCATGGCGATTTCCAAAGGCGTGGCGCTGCCACATATTCATCTTCCTGGAATCGAGCATCCGTTTTTGATTATTACAAGATCTCAAATCGGTATTCATGCTGATGAAGAATTTGGAGAACATGAATTCTCAGATACACCTATCCATGCCTTGTTTATGCTTATCAGCGAAGAGGAAAACGCAAGGCAACACCTCAGATTACTCGCACAAATTGCTGTGAGTGTGGACAATGAAGGGTTTGTAACAGACTGGCTTGTATCTAAAAACGAACAATCTTTAAAAGAAATCTTGTTACGGGATGAGAGATATCTTTCGCTGCAATTAAACAGCCAAACGGCTACAAACACCTTTATCGGAAAAGCCCTGAAAGATATCAAACTACCAGATAGTGCGCTGGTGGTGCTTATCCGACGCGAAGGTGAAATTATGATTCCACATGGAAACACAATCTTTGCGGAATCGGATCGGATAACAATTATCGGAGATCCGAAGGATATAAAAAATCTGTACGATGAATTTGTAAATAGATAGGAAAAGCAACACCACCACAAGTAGTAAAAACATATTACACTGATGTACCGCCCGGTACAAAAGCTCAAGCCGTGTAAACGCTAACCAGTATACGTCCAATGAAGAATAATCGATTGAACAATTTGTTGCTGCAACGCCCTTTTCAGGAGTTTTTTAATAGAGAGGCCGGGAGTGGCATTCTTCTTATCCTGATTACCATTGTCGCATTAATTTGGGCAAATTCATCCTGGGCCAGTTCTTACGCTTCTCTTTGGGGATCATACTTCATCGTTGGCCTGGGGGAATGGACCATTAATAAACCACTGCTCTTGTGGGTAAATGATGGTTTAATGGCGATTTTCTTCTTCGTTGTAGGTCTGGAGATTAAACGCGAACTGCTGAGTGGCGAGTTATCAACGCCCAAAAAGGCGGCGTTCCCGCTGATTGCGGCAATCGGTGGCGCACTCATCCCTGCCCTCATCTATGTATTCCTGAACCTGAACACGCCTGAGGTAGCCGGCTGGGGTGTGCCGATGGCGACGGATATTGCGTTTGCGCTTGGTGTCCTTGCCTTACTGGGGTCCCGGGCTCCGCTGGCCCTAAAGATTTTTGTTACCGCCCTGGCTATCGTAGACGACCTCATGGCGGTACTGGTGATCGCCCTTTTCTATACGGAGCAAATTTATCTTGCCAGTCTGGGCATTGGCTTTGTCATTTTTGCGATCGCGCTGATAGGTAACAGGCGGGGTGTTCACCGAACAGCCTTTTATGTGATCCTTGGAATTGCCATGTGGGTGGCCTTTCTAAAATCGGGTGTCCATGCCACGATTGCCGGCGTGCTGTTTGCGATTGCCATACCTGCAGGTACAAAACTCGGCACCAAGGAATTCCTCAAGAAAAGCCAGAAATTCATCGGTTCGGTACGTGGACAAGTTGATACAGATGATGATCAGAGAACTGCTATTCATCATCTCGAAGAGACCAGTAAACATGCACAGTCGCCCCTGGAAAGAATGGAGCACGCACTCCACGGCTGGGTTGCATTTGGTGTGATGCCCATCTTTGCCCTGGCAAACGCCGGCGTTGCTATTTCTGGTAGTGCCCTGAGCAGCATGCTGGGCGACATGGTATTTTGGGGCATCTTCCTCGGGTTATTTGTCGGAAAGCCCATTGGGATCGTGAGCATTACCTGGTTGGCGATAAAAGCTAAAATTGCAGAATTACCCGAAGGCATCACATGGCGCCATATGATCGGCGCCGGCGCCCTGGCCGGGATTGGATTTACCATGGCACTCTTCATCGCAAACCTTGCGTTCTCTGACCCGGCCACATTGGAAACCGCAAAAATGGCTATCCTGGCGGCATCGCTTGTGAGTGGTATTACAGGCTGGATCCTGCTATCTGGCAGTCAAAAAGGAGGCGATTCGCTCGAAGAAAAAGAAAGCGTAGTGGTTATTGATGAACAGTTATAATAACAGTTATCTGCTGCTGTATTAAGAACCTGACTACGACCTATCAACAAATCCTCAAGCCCAGTTGGTGATTTGGATGGACAGACTAGAAACGCCAGGTTATTTGTTTTAATTTCTCGACACCTGTGCCCAGGCTGAAACAGAGATCGGGTATAGCCTTGCCTGGCCATTGGTGGCAGGGCTATACCACGGATGCGGCACTTGCTTATGCATTCAAGACCAAGGTGTTCAGAAAACTGATTACCTGATTAGAGCTGAAGATTATCAGACTTCTCGTCGCAGCCGAAGAAACCCTTGCAAATCGCAAATTATTACTCACTATTCGCTAACAAAAATCACAGAATTAGCGATGAGTGTGTGATCTAACAGATTCATTGATAAAATGCCACGCTTACCATAGCAAAACGCCAATCATATTGTTACATCACACGATTAGTGATTTTTTGACAAATGACGAGGGTTCGTAGATTTATCTGAACACCTCTAAGCTCGACTTTGTCCAATAAGAAAATGTGAAAGCCTCTTTTTAGCGCCACCAAGGTCTTTTCCGATTTTTTTATACGTCTCGGTTTACCAAGCAGACCTGGATAAATTAAACGACGAAGACTCAAAAGGTATGTCTAACATCGAGATAGCGCTTAAAAACCCTTCAAAATTGGACATTCCTTGATCGGTGTTCGATATTCGAGACGTTGTCCAAAAGGACAAAGTCCAGCTTAGACCTAGACAAATCAGCAAAGAAGTGCGCGGGGATATCCCATCAAATGCGTGGCGTTGTGAGCTGGCCTTTTATCGAAGCGTTTAGCCAGGGTCTTGGGGCAGTAAAACAAAAAGATGACGTGACACAAACAGGCCCTGGGTATGGAATGCGCGATTGGGGATAAAAGC
>JBGCEN010000419.1:0-7127 GCA_045106435.1 Rhodothermales bacterium | reverse complement strand
CGTTTAGCCGAGCATTTAAACGATGTTTTTCGATCACACCAGGTCGTGTTAGAAGAAATTCAAAAAATGCCTCCCACAACTCTATGGTAATTGAATGACAGGTTGATACGGCTTTACATCTTAATGATCATAGCTATTTTTAAAACTAATGGATCGGATGATCGAATCACGCCGTAGCTGTTATTCGCACTATTATTCGCGCTGTCATTTTCAAAGTGCAGCTCGTTTTTCAAGTCTTTTTGTTGCAGCATCTCGCACCTTTATGCTGTTTGTACTCTTTGTCGGGCTTGCTTTTGTGCAGCCGGCTGCGGCCCAAGACTGGGAGTCTCACACATCGCTTCGTCAGGTTGTAGATCTTACGGCATCAGAAGATGCGATCTGGACAGCAACTTCCGGCGGCGTATTCAAATATTCAGTTGCTACCGGCGATATCAGTCGCTTTACGACAACCGAAGGACTTTTTGGGCTGGACATCAGAGCCATAGAGTACGACCCGGTGAACCGCTCTGTCTGGGTTGGATATCAGGACGGCGTGCTTGATCGTATTGATGTTGACAACCTGGTTGTCAGGCCTTTTCTGGATATTCAGCGGGCCTCCCAGTTTCCCATGCGCGATATTCGCAACATGCGCGTGACAGGAGACACGTTGATTGTCGCCACCGGATTTGGCGTAGTATTGTTTGATGTTACAGCGGGTGAAGTCCTAGAAACCTACGTTGGATTTGGCACCAGTCAATCCTCAAACCCGGTTTCTGACATTGCGATTTCTTCTGCCCCCGACGGCATTCGCCGGCTCTGGGTTGCGACAACCGGAAAGGTTGCTTCTGCTCCCCTCACACTAAGTAACTTACAGGATCCTGCTGCCTGGACCGTGGAAGAGATCGGGGCGGGTACATTAAGCGTAACCAGTATTGCTGGATTTGGCAACACCATTTATGCCGGCACAGAAAGCGGATTGTTTGTCAGAGAATCCAATGGCACGTTTCGCCTGATGGACGTAACCGATGGTCAGGTGAACGTCCTTTTCCAGCAATCCAACCTTTTATTAGGTATTGAATCCTCCCGTTTCCTTGCCATTGAGTCGCCTGATGTTGCGCGCATCGTAGGTACTGTCGGATTGCGTGACCTGAAAAATGTAGTCACAGGACCAGATGGCAAACTTTGGGTTGGAGACAACACAGAAGGGCTTTCCTCTTTTGAGCCTGTAACAGCCGGCGCTTCATCCCTCATTTTTGCAAAAGAAAGCTTTTTCCCCAGCGGTCCATTTGACGGTCAGTTCACGCAACTCACATTTGATAACGATAACAATCTATGGCTCGGGGGAATTCCAGGATCCGAACGTGGGTTTTACAAACTTGACACGGAAGGGAATTGGACAAACTATATCAAGCGCTTTTTCCCCGATCTGGTTGGAAAGCCTACTTCATTCAGGACAGTCCACGCTGATACCCAAGGTAATTTCTGGGTAGGATCTGAAGGGGGTGGACTTGCGCAGGTAAATGCTGAAGACGAGATCACTTTTTACGGCGAAAACAACTCCACCCTCGGGGAAGCCATTGCTGCTCCTGGTACCGGATTCACGATTGTTCGCGGGATTGCGAGCGAGCCTGATGGTACCCTTTGGGTCTCAAACACAGGCGCTGCGCGACCACTGCACGCAAGGCTACTTGATGGCTCCTGGACGTCTTTTGGTTCTGTTGGTGGCACGGCCATAACGTATGAGGGTATATTTGTAGATAGCTTCAGGCAGAAGTGGATCGTTACGGTTGGCTCGAACAACTTGCAACGGCGGGAAGGCCTGCTGGTACTTAGCACCGGCAGTTCTCTTGAAGATGTATCAGACGACAACTTCCGGTATTTTTCAGAAAGCGGCAGCAACGGCCAGGGACTTCCGGGCACCGTCATAAATGGCATCGCTGAGGATAATTCTGGCCGTGTATGGCTGGCAACCGACGAGGGGCTTGCCTATTTCGTGAATACGGGTATCATAGCACAAGATCCAAACGCCATCCCTATCTGGCCGCTGCGGGCATCAAGGCAAGCCGGCGAAAGCCAATTCTTGTTCTTCGGCCTAAAAATCAACGACGTCACCGTAGATCCGGCGGATAACTTATGGGTTGCAACAGATGTGGGTGTATACTACGTCACGGAAGCAGATCTTGGCTTTGAAGACATCACGCACTTTACAACCGAAAACAGTCCCCTCCTCTCCGATGTCGTTTTATCTGTTGCTGTAAATGAAGTTACCGGAGAGGTGTTTTTCTCAACAGATCTCGGCCTCATCAGCCTGCAAGGAGATGCGACTTCGCCGGCAACAAGCAAGCAAGACCTCTTCATCTACCCAAATCCTGTCCGCGTCACCGAAACAGGGAATCCTGAAGTCTTTATCGAAGGCTTGCTCGACGAGACGGATATCAGCATCCTCACACCAACTGGCTCACTCGTAACCAAAATAGAAGCCCGCGGTGGCCGCGTGCGCTGGGATGGCCGGGACCTGAACAATCAACTCGTACCCTCCGGCGTTTACCTCGTTATAGCTGTTGATAGAAATGGCGACGGCGCTTCTTACGGGAAGGTTGCTGTTATTCGGTAGGTGGGTTTAGACCCGTCGGGTCTTTGGTGCAGCGATGCGATAGGCTTTTAGATTGGTTCATGCTCTCCAACGTAGACCCAACGGGGCTGGGGCGCGTGGAGACCCGTCGGGTCTTTGGTTCAGCGATGCGATAGGCTTTTAGATTGGTTAACTCCCTCCAACGTAGACCCAACGAGTCTGGGGGGAGGTTTTTTAGGCGGCGCTTGCGTTGTACGAAAAAATTCGTATATTAGTACGAAAGTTTTCGTAATTAAAGATATACAGCCCCGTGAAGAACGCCGGCAATCCTAAACCAACTGCAGCTGAGCTTACGATTCTGAATGTGCTATGGACGCAAGGTCCGGCTACAGTTCGCGAAGTACACAACGCCCTGCCTGATCAAAAAACAGGTTACACAACCGTGCTTAAGCTGCTTCAGATTATGCTTGAGAAAGGGTTGGTTAAACGTGACAGCTCCTCCAGGGCACATATCTATGACTCTGCCTTTCAGGCGGAGGATGTACAAACACAACTTGTTGAAAACTTGCTGACCGATGCATTTCAAGGTTCAGCAAAGAACCTGATCCTGCGTGCTTTATCTGTAAAGCCCAGCTCTGCGGAAGAACTGGCCGAGATCAGGAAATTGATTGACAAACTCGACGAAGAATCATGAATCCATTTCAATCATTGTTTTATCACCCCCTGACGCAAAGCATTGGCTCAGGCTTGCTGCACTTTGTATGGCAAGGCGTGTTGATTGCAATTTTGCTGGCCATTGCGCTCCGCCTCCTGAAGAACGCTTCTCCTGAATTCCGCTACCTGGCCGGCTGGACAGCACTCCTGCTTATGGTCGCCGCGCCTGCATTTACCATAACTAACACCCTGAGGAATTCTGAGCCCCCTCTGCCCTACTATGAACAGGCCTTCAGTTTGCCAAATTCTGTAGGAGGCGAGCAGCTATCTCCAGCAAATTCTGTAGCGACAACAACACCTGCACAAACAGAGCAACAAATACAGCTATCCGCACTACAGCAAATTAATTATTGGGTATGGGCAAGCCGGCCGTATATCACGCTGCTGTGGGTTTTGGGTGTCGTCTTCTTCGCTATCCGCTTGAATCGTGGTGCAGAGGCCATCAGCCGGCTACGATCCAGTGCGATCTCAACGCTCAATGAACAGACCATGCAATCCTTAAAAAGGCTTTGCAGGAATATGAGAATTGAGAAACATGTGCAACTCAAATCCTCACATCTCATTGACCAGCCCGTCTTAATTGGGTGGATTAAACCGATGATACTTTTGCCGGCCAGCCTGGCAACCGGCCTTACTGCTGATCAAATCACCGCAGTTCTTGCACACGAGCTCGCGCACATCAAACGGCACGACTACTTCTTCTCAACCGTCCAATCACTCATTGAAACCCTCTTGTTTTTCCACCCTGCTGTTTGGTGGGTTTCGAATCAAATAAGTATCGAGCGAGAATTCTGCTGCGATGATATGGCTGTACGTGCGCTGGACAGCAAGAAAGTGTATCTACAAACGCTCTCTGACATCGAGTCGTCGCGTATGTTACGCTTATCCCTTTCCATGCAAGGCGGCTCACTCTTGGCCCGCGTCAAACGCCTCATTGAACAACCTGTGCAAAGCCATTCTGCCGACATGAACAGGAAGCCTTCATTTGTTGTCGTGTTAATGCTACTCATACTCACAGCAACGAGCGTTGTAGCATGTAAAGAGATTTCCCTGAAAGACGATCTTGAACGCACAGTAACGAGCGATATTGAGTTGCCGGCTGACCTCGCGCATAAAATCAAATCGGTCGATATTGAGGGTACCATTACGCAACTCCATGATATCAGGGAGTCAGGAGATCCTGATGCGCTGAGTATTGCTTACGCCGCTTATGAGCAATCATATGATGATGAGCTTAGAGAGAATCTGGTATTTGTCTTTGCGCACTTCAATTCGCTGGAAGCAGATCAGCTGTTGCTAAAAATCATCAACTCGGATGGAGATACGCAGGTAAGAAGATATGCGATGCGTGCAATCGAAGGACGAACCGAGCTGAAAAATCATACGCGGGCCCGATTTGCCGCTAGCCCATATGCTCGACCCTTTTTCAAAAGTAGGCATAGTACTTCGCCCCACTATCCTGTGGCGAGCAAAGAACAATTAACTGCTTTGAAAGAACCTTTGAGTGAATTGATTTTCAATCAGGACCAGCCTGTTCAAGTCCGAAGAGGTGCAGTGAGAGTTTTAAGCACAATGGAAGACATCGACCAGTTGCTGGAAAGAGTATTCCTAACCTCTACAAGCTTGGAAGTTAGACTCACTGCCCTACTAGGACTTTCTAAACACCACAAAGGTCACGCTGATGAACTCATTTCCCTTTACAGATTGAGTAATAATCAGAGTGAAAAATCTCAGATAAGTTTTGTACTGGGATTAATTAGCACGATTGAGATCGTTCCAAATGTGCTTCAATTAATGGCTGAAGAGCTACCATTTGTTGAAGCTGAATTTGAGTTTCGTCATGGACTGAGTAACGCGCTTGCTCAAATCCTCTCCGAACTTCCAGACTCCTCTCGACCAGAAATGCATCAACTGATAAGAGAAACACGAGCAAAGCTTGGTGACTTAGGACCATTTGATGACTCATTAGACGAGTTCTTAAATAACACGGCAAAGGGCCCTGTCTTCTTTCTTAGAGACTGAGCACAACCTAAACTTATGAACACATTCACTGAAGCCCTAACCCACCCATTCATATTGAATCTGGGATCATGGCTCTTGCACTTTACCTGGCAAGGCATCCTCATAGGGTTAGTGCTGGTGGCTTTACTCAGGTTTTCTCGAAGGGCCTCTGCTGAGTCCAGATACATTACCTGCTGGTTGGCACTGGGACTCATGCTTGTGCTACCGACACTCACTACGTTTAGTGCGTTGCAGTTTGCTGAAGGTGATGAATTTGCGACAGCCTCCGTAGAAACCGCTGCATCACTGCAAGAAGAAACCACATTCCCTGCTTCTCAGGCACACAATCAAAATGAAGCAGCAGATGGATTCAGCTTTATGTCCGTTTTACATACGCTGACAAATTTCAGAGCCTATTTTGCATTGGCCTGGATGCTGGGCCTTGTCGTATTTGCGTTTCGGTTGCAGTTAGGATTCAAAGGCACAAACAGGTTAAAGAAGCAAGCAATACTGGTCGATTCCCGCCGGCTTCAGTCAACCCTGCATGCACTTTGCAAAACGCTGAAAATCAACCGATCTGTTGTTCTAAAGCTTTCCAAACACATCGACCAACCCGTTTTGATCGGCTGGCTTAAACCTGTCATATTACTGCCGATGGGCATACTTGCCGGCATGACGCCTTCACAAATCGAAGCAATACTTGCACACGAACTCGCTCACGTGCGCCGGCACGACTATCTGTTTTCTGTTATCCAGTCTGTTCTGGAAACCGTGTTCTTTTTTCACCCGGCCATCTGGTGGATCTCCCATCAGATTCGCATCGAAAGAGAATACTGCTGCGATGATCTGGCGGTTAAAACCACCGGCCAGAAAAAGATCTACCTGAATACACTGGCACAACTGGAAGCCTATCGCACCGCTTCTTTTGCGCTATCGCTGTCGATGAACGACGGCTCCCTACTTGATCGGGTGCAACGCATCGTGACCCGTTCGCTCACCCCGCAACCAGAGAACACCCTCAAATCCAAAGCAACCACTATGACCATCGCCCTGTTTGTATTTGCAAGTATCCTGACGACAATCGGTGTCAACGCCCCTGCCTCTACGGCGCAAACGATACCTGAAACAACCTCAATGATCCAGCAAGAAATCCCTGTTGATATTACAGCGCCGGCTATTGCAAACAATGTGCGTGTATTGCCAACAGGCACCTTCAATGAAATCCCCTCTATCCATCCATTAAGAAGGAAAGTAAAGGTATCTTCTGGCTTCGGCATGAGGCGGCACCCTGTTACAAAAGAGATGAAGCTACACAGGGGTATTGACTTCCCCGTAAGTACGGGTGCCATTGTACTTGCCACTGCCGGCGGCACCATCAAAACCGTCACTCAGGATGATAGCTATGGCAAATATATAGTGATCTCACATGGCGAAGGATATGAGACGCTTTATTCAAGCCTGTCTGTTCAACATGTCAAAGAAGGTGATTTGGTTAAGCAAGGAGACAAGATTGCAGAAACGGGCAACACCGGCATGTCAACGGCCCCCCATCTGCATTATGAAGTACGGTTGAATGAAAAAGCGGTAGACCCAGCTGATTACCTGCCCAAAGAAGAACTGGGAGCACTTGACCTGAACAAAGCGCCCAGCGGCCATCCTTTAAAGGATAATAAGGTGGCTGTGTATTCAGGATTTGGGATGCGCTATCATCCGGTTTTAGAAATCAGGCGCATGCATGCGGGTATAGATTTTTTAGTACCCACGACTACTCCTGTGTATGCTACAGCTTCGGGCACAGTTAATTCTGCAGAAGAAAATAATGGATTGGGGAAATACGTCAAAATATCTCATAAAGAAGGAT
>JBGCEN010000418.1:0-10162 GCA_045106435.1 Rhodothermales bacterium | reverse complement strand
AACGCAATGCATGAAGATATACCCATCGGAGAATTATTGCAGATGGATGTAAAGATTGAAATTCCCAAACGCTCTGTGCTGATATTAAAAGCACAATAGCTAAGTACAAACGATTTCAAAGTACGGAGTAAGTGTCATTCTGAAAGAAGTTTAGCAAAATTTTCGCGCGGGGATATCCTGCCAAATGCGTGGCGTCGCGCGAGGGCTTTTATCGAAGCGTTTAGCCAGGGACTGAGGCGAATGTCATTCTAGTCATATCTATAGTCTAACGTCGCTGGGTACGGATTTGTGGGGCGGTGATAAAAGAGCGCATTTATTTGGCGGGCGCCCTTTTGTGTGCTTTTTGGGCGCGCAAAAAGCACGAACGCTTCCTTAAAGGATACCTGGTGTGTATGATCTTTTTGCGCGGCCAAAAAGAACCAAAAAGGCCGCCGCACAACGCCACGCATTTGATGGGATATCCCACGCACGTTTTAGTCGATTTATCTATCAGGGCGAGGGTCTGTGAATTGCCATGCCCTAAATGGATAAGGCCGAGCTAGAAAGCCGGTGGTCTCAGAGATTTCTCGAACATTCATTTACCTATATCATACTAAGCACCCTTTAGGCCAGTGGATTGCTCAACGACCATAAATCTCAGTAAGGCGAGCAAGTCGATCAAAGGCCCCGTCGGGAATCATGTCGAAGGTGAATCGCCATGACCAGTTCTCATTGCCTACAGTGCCTGGTGTGTTCATTCTGCCACTGGCGTCCAGTCCAATCACATCTTGCAGTGGGACAATAGCAAGCCCGGCTACAGATCCAAGGAGTGCGCGAATAAAAGCCCAGTGTAATTCTTCTTGGGGCGTGTGGTGTAAGTTGAGATAGTCGGTCGCAAACTTATGCGCTTGCTGTTTTGTCTCCACGTCCTGGGTACTTGAGTTATTGTGCCACCAGCCGAGCAAAGTGTCATTGTCGTGTGTACCTGTGTAGGCGACGAGGTCTTCTTTATAATTATGTGGTAAAAATTCAGAGCTGGCATCTCCATCAAAGGCAAATTCCAGAATCGCCATACCAGGGAATTTGAAAGTCTCCATGATAGACGTCACGCCATCTGTGATAACGCCAAGATTCTCTGCAATCACCGGTAAAGCGCCAAGTCTTTGTTCGAGCACCTCGAACAAACTGTGTTTAGGACCCTCGATCCACGTACCATTGATCGCTGTGTCTTCCGATGCCGGGACCGCCCAGTATGCTTCAAATCCTCTGAAGTGATCAAGCCGTACGTAGTCAACCTGCTCCAAAATAGACTGGAAACGGTGTGTCCACCAATCAAAGTTTTTTGCGGCCATGATGTCCCAGCGATAAATGGGATTCCCCCAGCGCTGCCCCGTCTCACTGAAATAGTCTGGAGGCACGCCGGCTACAACAATTTGCCGACCTTCGTCATCGAGATGAAACAAGGACTGGTTGGCCCATACATCCGAACTGTCATGCGCAACATATATGGGGAGGTCGCCAAATATCTTGATTCCTTTCTCGTTGCAATAAGTCTTGAGTGCGTGCCACTGTTTGTTGAATAGAAACTGCCAGAATTTGTGCATACGGATGTCTTTTGCATGCACTTCCTGCATTGAGGCGAGGCCTTCGCTTGTACGTTCCTTGATGGCCGGCTCCCATTCAACCCATTCTTTATCCCCACTGGCAATCTTTAATACTGCAAATAGGGCATAGTCATCCAGCCAGGCAGCATTGTCAGTACAGAATGAGGCAAAAGCTGAGGCGTCGATACGGGAGTCTCCCTGTTCAAATCGCTGAAAGGCTTTCTTTAACAGATCATACTTGATTGGGAGTACCTTGTCAAACTCGACAACGTGATGATCAAACGTGGGTGCATGCTGTAGATCTTCTGCAATCAGCAAGCCGTCCTCCATCAACTTTTCAGGGCTGATTAATACGGGGTTGCCGGCAAAAGTAGAAGGGCTGGCATAAGGAGAATGGCCAAATCCTGTGGGCACCAGGGGTAAAACCTGCCACACACTTTGGTTTGCGCCATGGAGTAGATCTGCAAATGAAAAAGCCGCCGGACCAAAGTCTCCAATTCCAAAAGGGCCAGGCAATGAAGTGATGTGAAGTAAAATTCCGCTACTGCGAGGTAGTCTCATATCCGAAACAAAGAGCAAGTTTGGGCTGAAATGAAAGGCTACTGGAGTCCTATTTAACCACCATCATTTTCCTTGTTTGTGAAAACGAAGATGCGCTTTCTGTACCGGTAACAGGATTGACAAGTAGCTGGAACATGTAAACTCCACTAGCTAAAGAGGCTGCATTGAACACAACCTCATGCCGCCCTGTTTCCTTCAGTTCATTTGTGACCAAATCTGATACTTTACGACCGGAAAGATCAAACACAGCAACGCTTACACGTGCTTGTGTTGAAAGGGAATATGCGATTCGCGTATTGGATGCAAATGGGTTTGGATAGTTTTGAGACAAGCTGAAAGATTCAGGCGTAGGTCTTGGATTAAAGTCTGGATCCTGGCTGCCCACAAAAAGACCGCGTCCGTGTGTGCCAACAGCCACCAATTCGTCGGAGGTTCTGGAGGTTACATCCCATACCACAGCTTTGCCAATAACCTCATCGCCCTCTGGTTGCCAGATTGTGCCGGCTCCGTTAAGGGTACTTGTTTGAAATAAACCCGTGCTTGTACCTATGAAGTATTGCGTGCCAGTAGATGTGGGCAAGATACTGGCCGCACGCAAGGAGGGGCCCGGTAACGCACCTGAGCCGGCTAGATTGCCCTCAACGGCTGTGAAGCTCTGTCCGCCATTTAACGAATGATAGAGCCCTGTTATTTCATAATTTGAAAGCACCACCAATAGCTCATCTGCATCCTCGGGATTCACTGCAATGTCCGAAATGTAGGCACCAGCAACAGCCCCCGGAATGTTTATCGTTTGTGTGCCACTGCCGTCGTTATTTGTAGCATTTGCCAATCGATATAAGCGAGGTGTGCCCGGGTTGTTAGATCTTGTGTCACTTCCGCCAAAATAAAGGATATGGGATGGCGCAGTCGAAATAGCCATGGCAGAAATTGTTAATGCTCCGAGGCGAGGGATGTTATTCAGCCGGCTCCATCCATCTTCAATGCCTTCGTTATTGGTTTGGCCACTTCGAATGTCCGAAAGCGTGTTGTGTCTCCACAGCGACGTGCCGGCTGGATAGTACATCACCTCTTCGTCATTTGGATCTACGGCAAAGGGATTAACGAAGAGCTGATTTGATGCCTCGCTGGGCTGTATAAAGCTGAAGCCGGCAAAAGTAGGGGCTTCGTCATCGTTATACTGAAGGCGAAGTGTAGCGCCATTTTGGAAGCCTACAAATGCATAGGTTTCTCCGAAATATAAATGTGCGCCATCTCCAACACTAATATTTCGCGAGGTGTTTTCGATGTCGTTCAGCATAATGAAGGGCGTACCATTGTCTTGCGTCCCGCCGGCGATTCTTGGATCATTCGCGTCGGGTGGTACAGCAACCGTATAAAACTGTGACGTGTTGTATCCCTGGTTTTGCTCAAACCAGACCACTTCATTTGATCGAGAGATATCGTTTGTCATGTATACCCCTCCGTCGTTGGCCGACCACATTTTGTTGGGGTCCGTTGGGTCAAATACAAACAGATGCTGATCAGGATGATGGTTTTCATAGTTGCCAAAATCATCATCGACAGCGTCGTAACCACCGATCCAGTAGTCAATCCTTTCTACAATGCTGGAGGAAAATCCATTTCTTGAGCGATAAACATTGGTGCCACCTAGCAAGACGAAATTTTCGTCATCCGGCTTAATTGCAAGCGCCATATTATAGCCGCCCTGGGTTTCTATCCTGCCGGCCTCGCTTAATTGCGGCAGATTCCCTGAGAGGTTTACCGAAGCGCCTGTAACAACATTTATTCTGTGTAGCCGCACATCTTCCTGTTCTTCGAAGAAGTTTTGTGTGGTTGTAAATATGTAGGCTTCATCCTGGTTGGAGGGCACAAAGGCGACAATGCTACGGCCGTGATTATTAGGAAATGTAGCCGGCGTTATGTTTGTCCAGCTTAGGCCGTCATCAGCCGAAATATAGACGCCAGGGGCATTGTCTGTTCGCGATTCTGAAGAACTGGAAGAAAGCGTGGCCAGGACGAGGCCGTTGTCGTTTACGGCAACATCAGACCAAAAGTGCTGATTCAAACCACCCAGTACCGGATCTGGAAATTGTTGTCCTGCTGGTATGTTGCCAAAAGAGTCTCCTTGATCGCCAGATCTGTAAATCCCCACAGCATTCGAAGCAATGAACACAGAGCCAGTCACCGGACTTATCGCAATCCGGTTTACGAAGTCGAAAGGAGAATCAAAAGACGTCTCGTCGCCAGCCTGCCCCGCTGGCAGGATAAACCAGGAGTCACCGCCATCGGTGGATTTAAACATGCCGCTACCGAGGTAGGGGGCCACCCGACTTGCATCAGATGCGCTGTTGCCGAGGAATTCGCCGGAGCTATAATACCATACGTCTGTTTGTCCTGGTCGCGGATCTTGTGCGATGTACGTAACACTCAGATTGCCGGCATCAACATTTACAGGGCGCCACGAGCCTCCTTGATTCACCGACTCCCACAGTCCGCCCGAGACCCCGCCGGCAAGTATTCTGTTGGGATTGGTTTTATCGATGGCAAAGGCCCGGGTCCTGCCCCCGACATCAAAAGGGCCTGCCGAAAACCAGTTGAACGCTTGTCGTTTACTGGAAGCGCGCGCGTCCTGATATACATTGTCGATATACTTCAATTCTCGTGATCTGATTGCCGGCGGAATTGCATTGGTTGCCGGATCACGAAGCATATTAAAAACAAATGCATTCCGAGCTGCTTTTGACGGTGCTTCGAGATTGTTCAGTAACGCTTCGGCCTCAGGTACTGTAGGTGTAGAAAGATTTGAGTATGCATAAAAGCTGCCTATGAAAACAGTTAGGAGGGCTATAGTACTGATTTGAACGACCCTTGATTGAAACATGCAATTTATATTGAAATAGAATTCTACTGACCTACTGACCTACTGACCTACTGACTCTAATACACATACGGCTGAATAATGCCCTACACGTAACCTTAAATCTTTTGAGTTCGTAGAACCGGTCTGACTTGTCAATGTTGCTCATTTTCTCACGCGTCTCATGCAGGAAATATTTACGCCACTCGAAGTTGCAGATTATCATTTCCTTGTCGGTATAATAGAAAGTCCTTTCAATTTAACCGATGATAAGAAACTTAAATCACTGGTTGATTCACTTGAAAAAGATGGATCAGAAGAAACGCGGAAGCGACTCAATACGCTACTTGAACAGGAGATTCGCTATTTAGGCAGTTCAGATATTGCTTATTTTATGCGGCAGTGGACAGGTGATCAAGCCGGCGTGGCTTTCTCGGAAATCATTCGTGACGTATCTAAAACATTGAAAGTTAGCGTACCTCAAATGGGTACAGAGCGCCAAATGTTGGAGCAGGTTGTCAAGCAATATGCAACAAAGCAATTTGCTGATCTCCCCGACGACGAGAAGCAAAAAATGCTCGAAAGCCTGGGCGTTGAACAAGAAAGAGCAGCCTCGTTTATTAAAAAGTCAGCCGGCGTGTTTGCCTTGCCAATGCTGATTGAAGCATTTGGCAGCCTTGTTGTAAATGGCCTGATCAAAAATATTATCTTTGGGCTGATCGGTAAAATCATTGGCCATCAGCTCGCCATGCGCCTGTTCAATTTTATTTTGGGTCGATTTCCATGGTGGGTATCCTGGATAGGCCCTGTAGCATGGACCGTGTCTGTAGGCTGGACTGCATTTGATGTTCAGGGGCCGGCCTACCGAAAAACGATTCCTGCTGTCTTGTATCTTGGCCTTTGCTCCATGCGTGAATCGGAGTAAACTGGTGGTTTCTTTTTTGCCCCAAACAACTGCGGTCCTGTCAGGTTGAAGCGGCTTGATCGTTAGGTAAATATTTGAACACCACCAAACCAACGCTTTTGTAATGAACTCCCGCTACATATTTGTCTTATTGGTATTTCTTGGCGCAGGCATGCTACCTTCGTCCTCAACAGCCCAGGATGCAGCGTCGTTTAAAGCCGAATTTTTGCGTCATTTCAACACTTCATCTCGCAAGTTTATCGCACTGGGTGAAGCGATGCCGGCAAATACGTATAGTTGGCGTCCGGAAGAAAAGGCTATGTCCGTAGAATTGGTCTACATGCATATCGCCCGATACAACTACAATTACCTGCATACTTATTTGGGCGCAGATTTACCCAAAGGCATTGATCTCGACTCGATGGAAGAGATTACGGGAAAAGATGAAGTCCTGGAGCACTTGAAAAACTCGGCCGATTATGTACGTAAAATATCGGGAGAGATGGGGGAAAAAGAGTTGGCCCAAGCTACCCGCCTATACGGCCGTGATGTGGAGGGATGGGGTGTTATGATGCAGTTGATTACCCACATGAACGAGCATTTGGGGCAGTCGATAGCCTATGCGCGCATGAATGACGTAACGCCTCCGTGGTCGAATTAGGCATTGTCTGATTCAAACAAAGCCGTATCCTGAACTTGATTCCGGATCCAGCCGTCGAAGAGAAGCTACGGACGCACAAAGGCTTGCTGGAATTTATCGTAACACTGGTTTACCAGTGTCTGCGCGTCTTCTGTACGCACATCTATGATTTCTGGAAGCGCAAATCCACCAGCGCCGGCAGTATCCATGTAAACGGTTTCCAGACCGAGCCGACGTTGAAAAATAGAGGATTCAGCGTAGAGCACCTGGAATTTGGACACAGGAATCATCCAGATAAAATGTTTGAATACACCTCTACGTACAAAGAGTGTGTTTTCCTGGAGCGCGTAACCGTGATTTTTGAAATGCTGTACGGCATAGAAAGGGATAACTATCAATCCGAGGAATCCCCAAAGCGCCGGCTCCCAGAAATACGTGGCAGCCAGAACAAGCACCGTCAGGGCAACCGAGTATCGAATGATTGTTCGCCGGATGGTCAACTTGGAAACTGGTGTGAAATGTTCAGGGATGGTTACTGGCATCATGTGGTTCGCAATATCCATCACCTCGTTCATTCGGGCCAGTGGAGCCACCACCTGATGACCTCTGCCAGTGGATTCCAGCCCCATCGTTTGTACTTCCAGGGTAACCCATTTGAGCTTTTTCATCAACAGGTTGGCACGCAGAATGAGCGTCTGAACACGGGGAATGGGAATGGTGCCTTGCGACAACGTGAGCAAGCCATGTCGCTTGTGTAGCTTGTTACTTTCCAGCCACAGCTTGAAGCCATAGAACCTGTTAAAGCTCACAAGAATCCCTGACACCCATGAAAGCAGGATAGCCAGGACCACAATTCCAGCAGTAAGTTGCCAGGGAGATGCGGCTGCATACTCAGCCAGCGGTTTCAGCCATCCCTTGGTAATCCATACCTCAATTTCATCTGGATTGGGCAGCATCTGCTCCAGCAAAGAGAAGGTAATAGCAATATATAACAGGGAGAAACGCATCATACCGACGAGGGCAACCCGTGAAAGCCCAAGGCTGAACACAGGCACGTTTTCAGCAGGTGCTGAATGCGTAGCGGTTTGCGGTATTGGTTGAATTGGTGTGTGCGCTGCCGGAGGTATTGTAGCAGAAGAATCTTCCTCCTGCATATTTAACGAAAATACAGTTTCCGTTTTTATCTCAGGAATGGCCTCTTGAGAATTCTGATAGGTGCGTACAATCTCCCGAATACTGTGCGCGGTATCAATGCCTACAAATTCGAGAACCCCTTCTGTTTTAGCACTGCCGGCCGTTTCAATTTTGACTTTTGCCGTTCCTAGCATACGAGGCAACAGAGACTGTTCAATCTCAATATTCTGAATGCGCTCGATAGGAATACTGCGATTCTGCCTCGTGAATACACCGCTATGTATAATGATTTCTTTCGGCGTGATCCTGTATCGAAATCTATAATACCGGAGAGCAATGAGCGGCAGGGCCAGCACGCCATAGGTAACAACGGTCAGTACAGGCACCATGTCCAATGAGTCGGACGATCGCATTACCGGGACGAGGAGTAGTGCAAAAGCAGGTATGCTGAGAAGAAAACGCTGGACAAGCGTCATGGGATGAAGCATTTGCGCTTCATCAAAGTGTTCAGTACTCATACGGCATCTTCCAGAATATACCGTTTGACGTCATCTCTGAGTTGTTCAGCCTCTTCAAAACGGAGTCCGGGTAATACAACGTCGCCACTTCTGCTGCCGGCTGTATGAACGATGAGTTTACTAAGATTAAACTCTCGCTCAAGAATGTTCTGGGTGACATCCAGGTGCTGAATCCGTCGCAATGGAACGATGGTGCGCACACGATTCAGTATGCCTCGTTCCAGATACAATTCTTCTGTACGCAGATCAAACCGCCAGTACTTATACCGCAGCCTGGGAATGGTGATCGTTATGACGATGCCTATAACAAGTAAAATACCCGTAAGCACGCCACCAGGAAGTGCAAAGTGTGCGCGGGCAAAATAATTGTATGCTTCGAAAATCATTGCAGAAATAATCATGCTTCCCATAAAAGAAGCAAATTTTATCGTCCAGATAGTTTTAATGGAGGGTTCCAGCGATCGCATCAGGCTTGATGGGTACATGATTATTTAAGAAACCGTTGAGATTTAATCTTCACATTGAGTGAGCGATCTTTTGGTGCTTTTGAATTCGCTTTTTTATTTGCATCAGTCGGGCTGCGCCCTCGTGTCACACGTAACGCTGCTATGCGCTCAAAAAGTCGTATCCAAAATCACTCAAAATCTCCTCTCTCTCAATTGCGAACCTCAAATCTCAACAGTTTCTAAGGGGTTGAAATCTTTTTAACGATCTTGGTTTCAATCATCTGGTATAGATTCAACAATTAAGTGCTTATTTAGCCGCCGCAGCGGAATAACCTTGACGTGTGGACAACGATCTGGCAGGTCCTCTTCTGGTAGCATAAGCAAATATTAAAGCGAAATGGTATCAAAATTGATTCCTGGGATTCGCATGAGCCGATTGGCACATAACATTCTTTCTCAGTATCTGATGTTGCGCGTTCTTATCGTTAACCGTTTTTTATCTCAAAAGACTTCATGTGGTAGATAACATAAATTGTGACCCATATCTTAAACATCCAACGAGAATACAGCACAATAATTAACATCAGTCAAAAAGTAACGGGTAGACTTTCCCTGGACCCTTTTTTTACTTCGCATGCCGTTTTTATATGCGAATTTCCAGGTTAAGGCATGAAAATGCGTTCAAAATTGCTCATTTTTAAAAAAATCCTTGCAGTAGCGCTCGGATCGTAGTAGCTTACCGGAAATGGCTTTTCCGACCTAGGCTGAGCAATGGTATCTTTTGCCCCAGCCTCAAAAAAGGCTTTAACACTCACTTTCAAACTTGTTTTACCATTATGCCTGGAAAATTTGAAATCAAAAAAGCAAAGAACGGTAAGTTTTACTTCAATCTAAAAGCCGGCAATGGCGAAATTATCCTTTCTAGCCAAATGTACGCCGATAAGCGCGGATGTAAGAATGGAATTGAATCGGTAAGAAAGAACTCTGCTGCAGAAGGACAATTTGAGTCCAAAGAGGACAAAAATGGCAATCCTTTCTTCGTATTGAAAGCCAAAAACCAGGAAGTTATTGGCAAAAGCGAAAGCTATTCTTCAAAATCTTCTATGAAGAAAGGGATCGCTTCTGTAATGCGTAATGGTGCAGAATCTCGAGTGGTTGAAGTAGAGTAATCTGTTCATAGAGATTTTTTAAAGGGTAGAGGTGCTTTGCGCTTCTGCCCTTTTTTTGTAACAAAAAAGCGTGCTTTGTATCTAAACCCTGTTTTTAATTGAACCTGGGAAAGATAGGAACACATGTTTTAAACATGTGTACATTCTCTAGATCCATTAAAAAACTGTTCAGATTTGAGGTTCGCAATTGAGTGAGCGATCTTTTGGTGCTTTTGAATCCGCTTTTTTATTTGCATCAGTCGGGCTGCGCCCTCGTGTCACACGTAACGCTGCTGTGCGCTCAAAAGTCGTATCCAAAATCACTCAAAATCTCATCTCTCTCAATTGCGAACCTCAAATCTCAACAG
>JBGCEN010000417.1:0-17692 GCA_045106435.1 Rhodothermales bacterium | reverse complement strand
ATACTAAGAAACTGTTGAGATTTGAGGTTCACAATTGAGCGAGCGGTCTTTTGGTGCTTTTGAATCCGCTTTTTTATTTGCATCAGTCGGGCTGCGCCCTCGTGTCGCACGTAACGCTGCTATGCGCTCAAAAAGTCGTATCCAAAATCACTCAAAATCTCATCTCTCTCAATTGTGAACCTCAAATCTCAACAGTTTCTAAGATCTGCGGTAATTCAATTCAATACCGCCTGTGCTCAAGATAAATTCTTGCGTTTTTCTGCCTACAGCCTGATCTGGCTGGATCGTGTTTACACTTCAGCTATATAAGTCTCCATAGTTTTATACCCTATACATTGAACCTGTAGCGCTACATTGATTCAGCTTTCCAACGTATCATTGGCATTTGGAGGCCAGCAGATCCTTCATAATCTTACGTGGACGATTAAGCCCAATCAGCTTATCGGACTCATTGGGCCCAACGGAGCCGGCAAATCTACATTGCTTCGTGCGCTTGCTCGCCGGCAAGACATTGACGATGGTGACATCGCTATTACGGGCGGTACCACCATCGGCTACCTGGAACAGAATGTCCAGGAAATGCCTACAGATCGGTCCATCAAAGAAGAAGCCATGCAGGCTTTTTCAGTCGTCTTATCTTTGCAGGCAGAAGAAGAACGCATCACCAATCAGCTCGAGTCAGATATGGATCACGAAGATCCTGCGTATCAGCGACTCCTGGGTGAACTGCAATCTATCCATGACCAACTTCAATCGCACGAAGCACACCGGATAGAAGATCAGACAGAAGCCATTTTAACAGGTTTAGGGTTTGATGCTGATGAACTGGATCGGCCTTTGGTCACCTTTTCCGGTGGGTGGCGCATGCGCGTTGCACTGGCCAAATTGTTATTGCAACGACCAAACTTCCTCCTGCTTGATGAGCCAACAAACCATCTAGACATCGACAGCATTGACTGGCTGGAGAAGTATCTAAAAGCCTATGCAGGAACGGTTGTCATTGTATCGCATGACCGCTACTTCCTGGATCGCATGGTAACCACTACCGCTGAGTTGTATGCCGGCACCATTACTGAATACGCCGGCAACTACTCGTTCTATTTACAGGATCGCGTAGCGCGTAGGGAATTACACAAAGCATCTTACGATAATCAGCAAAAGTATATAGCTGAAGCTGAACGCTTCATCACACGATTTCGCGCAAAAGCATCCAAGGCACGCCAGGTGCAAAGCCGCGTTAAGTTACTCGACAAACTGGAGCGCATTCCTCCACCACCGGATGAGCAAGCCTCGATCACCTTTCGCTTCCCAGTTGCCGAGCAGTCTGGCAGAATGGTCCTCGAATTCTCTTCTTTCTCCAAGCACTACGATTCAGACGAGGGCCGCATTCAGGTTTTTGATAAAACCCGACCTGTCGCTATTGAACGAAATGACAAAATTGCCCTGACCGGGAAAAACGGAGCGGGTAAGTCTACGCTCGCCCGAATGATCAACGGTACCGAGGAATTTGAAGGTGAAAGGAAGGTGGGGTACAAAGTGAACCTTACATTCTTTGCACAGCACCAGGCAGACGCGCTGAACCTCAAGCATACGATTCTCGATTCGATGCGAGTTGTCTCTCAAGGGCAATCTGAAACAGAGCTTCGCTCAGTACTTGGTGCGTTTCTGTTTACCGGTGATGATGTATTTAAACCGATTGGTGTGCTTTCCGGAGGAGAAAAAAGCCGCGTTGCTTTGGCAAGGACATTATTGGTGCCGGCAAACTTTCTCATCCTTGATGAGCCTACAAACCATCTCGACATGCAATCCATCAATGTGTTGATTGAAGCATTGCAGCAATACAACGGCACCTTTGTCGTGGTAAGTCATGATCGACATTTCCTCGATCAGATTGTAAATAAGGTTTGGCGCGTGGAAGACGGTGGCGTACAGGAGTACATCGGCAACTACGCAGACTATCAGTGGCAAATTGAACACGGTACAGCAAGCAAGCGACAAAAGAGTGCTGATGCAGTCTCCGCGACAAAATCTACCAATGGACAAGCTGCACAAGGAGAGAAGAAGCGCGCAGGAGGCCCCAAAACCAAAGAGCAAAAAAGGAAAGAGGCTGAAGAGCGAAATCAGCGATACAAAAATGCGGTTGCAAAGTCAGACATAGACCAATCTATTACCTCGCCGGCGCAGCTTAAAAAAGCATACTCATCGCTTGAGTTCACCATAGAAACGAAAGAAGCAGCGCTAAAAAGTGTAGAAGCAGACCTCGCAAATCCAGACGTTTATAACGACCAGGAAAAAGCCAATCAGCTTTCAACAAGCTATCAAATGCTAAAAGAAGAGCTTGCTGCCATGTATTCCGAATGGGAAAAGATGGGCGAGATTCTTACTGAAATGTAGAACTGCAGAATGTAGAACAAGTAGTCAACAACTTCTGCGGTTCTACATTCTACCGTTCTACAGTTTACAACGTGCTATCCTGAAGGGCTTCCTCCATCCGATACAGCAAGGTGGGGATTAGAATTTCGGGCGCGACCTCTTCTCCATTCAAATATTTCATGATCGTGGAAACGGTGGTACGTGCTATTTTGTCTGGGTACTGCACGGCATCGCCATAGATCTTCCCTTCCAAAACAGCCTGCCGGCCCTCGGGCTGCCCGTCTACACTAATTACAATAACCTGATCCTGTCTGCCGGCTTCTTCCAATGCGGCAACTGCTCCCAGGGCTGACGGGTCGTTGATTGCAAAAATGCCTTTCAGATTGGGATGTGCCTGGAGCATGTCTTGCGCTGCCCGATACGAGATTGCTTTTTCAGCGCCTCCGGGTAATCGGGAAACTACTTCCAGCTTAACGCCAGTGGCCTCCTCCCGCTCTTTGAGTTCATCGAGAAATCCTTTTGTTCTCAGGATCACAGATTCTACTTCTGCAAAATCAAGAATACCTATTTCACCACTTACGCCCAATCCCTCAAACATCGCCTGCCCTGCTACACGTCCAGCCTGGTAATTATCTGTTGCGATGTGCGATACAATTTCAACCCCTTCCGCAAGCACTGCAATGTCTGCCGTAAAGACAGGAATGCCGGCCTGATTGGCCTCCATGACAGAGGTCCCGATAGCCTGAGAGTTTATCGGGGTTAAGACAATAACATCCACACCCCGCACGATAAAATCTGAGACTTGATTTTTTTGTTTACTGATGTCATAATCACCTGATACCACGATAGTTTCGTAACCATGTTTTGCGGCTTCTTCGGCGATGGTCTCTCCCAATAATTTAAAAAAGGGATTGGTTGCCGTCATGATAGATACGCCAATAACAGGCTTCTCCCGGGGTTCATTTTCATTATCGCCACACCCAAATCCTAGCAACATCAAAAACGCCATAAAGAAAAACGACCGGAAAGCTTTCATCTTTTACAGGGTTTTATTTTGAATAAAATTATCACTGAATATCTGGATTCCCCATACAATTGTCGGGGCTGCAATTAGAATACAAAATTTACTTGATACGTGATTTCTGCTGAAGTGTATACGGTAAATGGTCACTTGCCGGCGAACATTGAACACTATACTGGACAACTCAAATACGCAATCCGATCTTATTACCTGTATTATGGACATGGACCGGCATTTGTACCTTCACTGATAAACGAAAAAGCTAACCGTCGCTGTATATTATTGCAGTTACGGGGGTTATATATAAGGATACAATAGTTCAGGGATGTAACAGTCGAGTTTGAACGAGACACTGAAAATTACGTTAACCTGATCTCGACATTAATAAAGTGCTTTGGACACCAAAACATGCGTACTCATTTGACTTCAATAAAACAGCGCCTCTTTTATCTGGTACTATGCATGGCACTCATGCTGCCGGCGTTGCAAGAAACGAACGCGCAAATTTTCAAGATTCCCCATCCAGACACAACCATAGGCAACGCTTTTGGATCGTCAGTTGCTATTGATGGCCATCGAGCACTAGTGGGTGCCAGTGCAGAGAAAACGTGTGGCCCGAATTCAGGTGCAGCGTACGTGTTTGAAAGAGATTCTACAGAAGGCACCTGGTCGCAGGTTGCCCGATTAACACCCAAAGAGTGCGTCATCGGAGACTTCTTTGGACGGTCTTTGTCGATAAGCGGTAATCGGGCTGTCATTGCGGCTTCAGGCTCTTTCCCAAGCCGTAACGCTTCTAATGCTGCGTACATATTTGAAAGAGATGAAGCGACGGGAGCATGGGAAGAAGTTTCAAAAATCAGCCACAAAAGTGACATCGAAGAAGGTTCTTTTGCAGCGTCCGTTTCTTTGGATGGAGACAGGGTATTGATTGCTACCTCCGGCGATCCTATCAGGCATGAATACAGTGGTGCCGCATATATTTATGAAAGAAACGAAAAAGGGAATTGGGTTCGAAAAGCAAGATTAACGGGCAGTGATTCTAAAGCCTTTGGTATTTTTGGCGGCTCCGGCGCACTGGATGGTGATTATGCTGTTGTGACTGCGTCTATGTATTACAAAGAAAAGCCCGGATCTCTTTATATATTTGAACGGAATCCCGCCACAGACAAATGGAAAGAAGTCAAGCGAATTGGCGGTATCGATGACATATTCATCAGCGTTGCGATGGATGACAGATATATCCTTGCCGGCGAGAGCCTGGACGGCTCTAAGAAATCTGGTATAGCCACCCTGTACGAACGTAGCGATGACAACACATGGGCGCTCAAGCAGATTATCAAACCCAATGTACCCTACAAGTCGGGCGCGTTTGGTTCTGAAGTGTCTTTCGATGGAAAAAGTGCACTGATCGCCGGCTACGACGAACAGTTAGGGAAAAATTTCAACATAGATCGCGTTGTATACGAATTCAAATACAGTGAACCGCTTGATGAATGGAAGCAACGCAGAATCTTTGATGTGGGCGCTGTAGATTTTGGTACTGCAATCGCTGCCGGCGGAGGCTACGCATTAATTGGCCAGGTATCAGACCAGGCACCAGGCGCTGCGTATGTAGTTCGCATTCGATAGGCTCACTTCGCATCGGGTAGAACGAGGCAACACCCCCTGGCCTCAATGTTTGCCTGATAATTGCGACCGTCATTGCACTGGCTAAAGTGCTTACTTACAGAACAATCCGCTATCTATCTCGCACGGGCATCGTTTGAATAACGAGACTCACAGGGCTGCCCTGTCTCAAAACGATACCGAAAAATAATTTAAAAACCGCTGTTTTCAGCCAAAATCGGGGATATTTATGTCGACCCACACATTGGCATATACTTTGTTATGTAGTCACGAACCAACTCGTATGCTGCAAATCAAAGCCGCGTATATGAAAGGTTCACGGCGGGGGAATCAGGAGCAAACCGCCATGAACACCGCACATAGAGCTATTGCTCATACATCGCTTCGCGGCATGACATTAAACCCGTTTCCAGTTTCCACGGCACCTCCTTACTGGAAACGGGTTCTTTTTTTTCTTTCAAATACACAATCGAAGAAAAACCTCACCCCAAGGAGGACCACATTACCAGGGCGTTCCACCATGATGTACTCTCAGATGTACAGCATCATCAATCCTTTAGCGACCCTGCCCGAGTAGAATGAAGTTATTCCAAGCATTGTTGGTTGTTACAACAGTAATTCTTCTTTACATCCCAACCTTTCAGGTTGAGCAAGTTTCCTCACGTCCCACATCTGTTGATTCTCTATTCCAACAGACGACTTCTGCCCAATCACCCTCGCCAGATTCTTTACAAAAAAGCTTTGAGCGCGCAGTCTGGAGCAATGACACAAAAAGATTAAAAGAGCTTATCACTGCCGGCGTGGATGTAAATCACATCAATAAAGCCGATGGATATGCTGCTTTACATTGGGCCGTTGAAAGAAGGTTAACGCAAACTGTGCGCGTCTTGCTAGAGCATGGGGCAGACATCGATTTAATGACCAGCAATGCAATTGGCAATGACAGAACCGCTCTACATATTGCAGCTGAGCTAGGCCATCCAGATATCGTGCGTATTTTACTTGACCAAGGGGCTGATGTCCATCAGAAGACCATCTATGGAGAGTCTGCTTTACATGGTGTCAGATTGTTTGTCAAAAACAAAGAAGTTGTACGGCAACTCATTGAAGCCGGAGTTGATGTAAATGCAGTAACTGAATTTGGCACCACACCACTGCATGCAGCGTCTTTACTAGGATCAACCCAAATTGTTGATTTGCTCATCGAAAACGGCGCCGGCATTAATTTGCCCAATAAGCGCGGGATGGCCCCGTTGCATAATGCCGCTCAAAACGGACATCTGGAAGTAATCAACAAACTGCTTGCCGCTGATGTTGATATCAACGCACAAACCAGAACGGGTGATACAGCCATGCATCTGGCTGCAAAAAAAGGGCATTCAGAAATCATTCGCGTCCTCCTGAATGAAGGTGCAAATCCACTCACACTGAACAAGTTTAGCAAGTCCCCATTATCTGAAGCGCAAGATCGCGCGTACGATCAAGTTGTAGAAATACTGAGCGGCCTCACAAGTGCTGAAGTAGAAGAAGGTTAAGGCCTCGTTCTACGAAGGGTACGAATAACAGTCACCAGGCTTACATCGTACATATCGAACCTCTCGTACTCTTCGAACCCGCGAATACTCATCGCACTACTTTATTTCACTTACAAATTTTTTCACGTACAAAGCACTACATCGTCCGCTTTATCGACATGAGTGTATTGTCATCTGTTTGATAGGCTCCCATACAGAAGTTGGCTAAGTCGCGGACTACGTGGCGGATGAGTTGAGATGGAGAGGCGCCCGTTTGTGCTTCCAATACGGTCCGTAGTTGCTGCTCGCTAAAGAGCATTCTGTCTGGATTCACCGACTTCAACAGCCCATCGGTGTAAAGAAACAATCCATCCTGCTCTCCAAGTTGTGCGGTTTCATTTTCATAAGAGAAATTCTTTTTAACCCCGATACCAATGCCTCCTTCCCACGGGAGCGTTTCAACGGTCCCATTTTCACGCAAGATGTAGGGCGGATTATGGCCGGCATTGCAGTAGGTAAGCAAGCCAGTTCTGACATTGAGCAAACCATAAAAAACAGTAATAAAAACACCGTCGTTTTGCTCGGGGTAAAGGAATTTATTGAGTGCTTCCATACACGCGGCTGGAGATATTCCTCGCTGCGCATCTGCCTTCAGTAGCGTGCGGCACATGGCCATAAATAGCGAAGCAGAAAACCCTTTACCCGACACATCTCCAATAAAAAAGCCAAGATGTTCATCATCCTGGTAAAAGAAGTCGTAAAAGTCCCCGTTCACTTCAGGAGCCGGCTCCATATACGCGTATACTGCCAGTTCATCGCTTTCAGGGAAGCGCTTGGGCAGAACACGCTGCTGTATCTTTCTTGCAACACCCAGCTCGTTCTCAAGGCTTTGCAACCGAAGCTGCGAGGAACGAGCAAGTTCGAGCTCTTTAAGATGATCAATCGTTTTATATATGGTCCGCTCCAGATCATTAAACTGGATCGGCTTCGTGAGGAAATCAAACGCGCCTTTGTTCATGGCCCGCCGGATATTATGCATGTCTCCATATGCAGAAACAACAACGGTCCGGAACAACCTGTTCAACGCTCCAAGTTTTGTCAACAGCGTCAACCCATCCATCTCCGGCATCTGGATATCAGTCAGTACAAGCTTGATATCAGGATGCGCAGCGACTTTCTCTAATGCATCTGAACCATTCTCCGCAAAAATCAAAGTCCACTCCCCAGCCCTGATCTTCCTGAAGTATTGCTGACGAAGCAGGAGCTCGATATCTGGTTCATCATCAACCACCAGTATCTTGACCGTTTCTTTTGCAACCTGTGCTAATGCAGCTCCCTCTCCTGCATACCCTGCGTTTGCTGGGTTTTCATTCGCGGAGTTTTCATTTGCAGTGTTTTCATTCGCGGTGTATTCATTGGCAGAGACTTCGCCTGAAAGGCCTTCCGCTACAGGTTGCTGACGTTCGCTTTCCAGAAGAATTTTGCCTGCCTGGACAAGCTCGAGGTCATCGATGATTGTTTGAAAGTTTTTATATCGGCGACCAAGGTCTTTTGTAATCGTCTTTGAGACAACGTGCTCCAACTGGCTCGGGATGCCGGGCCGCAAACCTGCAACCGGAACGGGCGGTTCATTAATCACGGAATACAGCATCGCGTGCAGGTGCTCACCATAAAAAGGCACCTCCCCTGTTAGCATTTCGAACAGCACCACACCAAACGCCCAGATATCCGACTGAAAAGTTGCCTCTCCCCCTTTGGCCTGTTCCGGAGACATGTATGCTACGGTTCCCATCGTGCTTCCAGTTCTTGTGATCCTCGCTTGACCATCGACGCGTGCCAATCCAAAATCAACAATACGGACGCTTTTATCTTCTCCCAGCATGATATTACCGGGCTTAACATCGCGATGAATAATCCCTTTTTGATGTGCAGCCTGAAGGCCTTTTGCAATATCAATTGCAATCCGTACGGCGTCCTCGATTGCCGGCAACTCTTTTTTGAGTAGATCTTTCAGAGAGGCTCCGTCACAATACATCATGGAAATCGCTAGACGATTATCCAGTATATCTTCAATAGCAAAGACTGTAGCTACATTGGGATGGGACAATGCAGAGGCAGCCCGGGCTTCTGTTATAAATCGTTCACGTGCTTCATCGTCACTATTCAGCGCTGTGTTTAAAATCTTGAGCGCAACGGCTCGATTCAACTTGGTATCAAGGGCTTTGTATACCACCCCCATACCGCCACCGCCCAATTTGGCTTCTATTTGATATTGGGCTACAAGACGGCCAAGAAGAGGATCTTGCACCACCGGCGCCGGCTTCTCTGCTTTGTCAGGAAAGATATCGTCGCGAAAACCCTCAAAGAAACCTGCAGCCTCATCCATATGTGCAAACAGGGCATTTACCTGGCCAATCAATTCGGCATCTGTCTTCTCGTGCCCTTTCAGATAAACAGTACGGTCTTCATCTGACATCTCGCGAACTTCGTCGTAAAGCCGCTCAATTAATTTCCACCGACTAGCATCCATCATACACTATCCTGCCAGACAACCTCGCCCGGCCCTTTTCTTTTACATTCAGTAAATCTAAGATAACTGTAAGATAACTCTTGATGAGGAATTTTGTGCGTGGCCAGATTGGGATGCTTGTTATGCCGGTACGACATGGATGTGGGAAGACAGGAAGACAAATATCTACGCCTCCTTTTGTTCGGTATACCTAACAATTAGTGCCCAACTGGGGCAACTTGACAAAGAACTCGAAACCTTGAACGCCAAACCCGGAACGAGTCACAGATGAAGCGATAGCGTATCTGTGACTCTACCTAGACCGTCTGAACCACGGCGTCGTAGTTATCAAGCAGGTTTCGCACACCTAATATCTCCCATAAATCGCAGGTGGAATTCTGTGCCTTGTGGTCAGGTTTACAGTAGATCACCTCTTCGCCGGCGTCATCAGCGATACAGGCCGCAATATAAAGCAGAGCTTTTTCAAGACTGTTCGACATCATATCTCTGGTTAAAGTCATTCGGGTGACAACAAATGCCTGACTACTATGGGTCTTTACACGTATGTCATCCGAAATACCATGGAAGTAATCGAGTTCACCCATGTGACCAAAAGCGTCGTTCCCTGCGCGAATTCGGCCATATCTATCATCAGTATGGTTATGCTCTACTTCAAAAAAGGGCAATCTATCTGCTTTATTTGGTGCTTCCATTGTTCTGCTTATCTAGAATTTTGTATGCGCGTCTATATTAAAATCTATTGATGCTTGCCAAAGCAATCTCGCTTCACTAATATTTACATCGATTACGTAAGAATTGGCTCAAATCCTCGCTCTGATTTGCTAATTACTGCCGATTGCTACCCCGAATCATCTTTCAGTATACTTTCTGATAGGACCGCAGTAGTATCCGATGTCCGCACAAGAAGATTTTAGATCTGTAACCCAGTTACTTGGTGATTTGCGTGAAGGTAAGGAAGACGTTGTAAACGAGCTTTTTCCGCTTGTTTATGCAGAACTCCACAACCTGGCCCAAAGCCAACGACAGTTTTGGCAAGGGGATCAAACGCTCAATACAACCGCGCTTGTTCACGAAGCATATTTAAAGCTGGTGGACCAGAAAGCAAGCGCGTGGAGTAATCGTGCGCATTTTTACGGAGTAGCTGCCAAGGCGATGCGGCATATTTTGATCAATTACGCAAAATTCCGCCGGCGCAAAAAGAGAGGAGGAGACCAACAGAAACTCTCTATCGACGAGAATCGCCTGCAAATCAACGAGGTTATAGACCTTTCAGAAGAACGCTCAGAAATGCTGCTTTCACTGGATGAGGCGCTGGTTAATCTGGCCAGCTTTAGCTTGCGACAAAGCCAAATTGTTGAATGTCGTTTCTTTGGAGGGATGAGTATAGCAGATACTGCAGAAGCACTGAACATTTCACCCGCGACAGTGAAAAGAGGCTGGGCCATGGCCCAGGCATGGCTTTACAAAGAAATGCAGGCTGAAAATGGAAAGTAAAAAGCTAAAAGTAAAAAGCTAAAAGTGTTTAAAATTCAACTTTTAGCTTTTGAATTTTAACTTTTTACTTTCTCAAGTCTCTATCATTCGTTCGACAGTTTCCAAAAGCTCTACGATGGAATACGGCTTCCGTAGAAATCCATCAAAGCCGGCACGATCGATGAGTTCACGTTGATCCATGGCCGAAGCACTGGCAGCAACGGCGATAGCCGGCGTGCGGGTATACTGAGGTCGCCGGCGTAATTCGCGCAGCACGTCTACACCAGAATGACCGCCTTGCAAATGTACATCGAGTAGCAAAAGATCAAACTGTGATGCTTCTGCCTGCTTCAACAGATCGTCTGTATTCGGTACAATCGTAAGGTCGTAATAAGGTTGAAGAAGCGATCGCACGAGTCTTTGGGTTTCGCTATTCGTTTCCCCAATCAAGACCCGATGCCGTGAAATGGCCTTTCCATTCGCTCCATTCTCGTGGATGAGAATTTCTTCCTCTTCTTCTTGTACTGGCGGCGGCGTGATGATTGCCGGCCTCGGTGGCGGTGCTTCCAGCGATGCAATTGCTTCAACAACATCTGCAAGTTGCTTCGCTTGCGCCGGCTCAACCGGACTCTCTCCACGCAATGCTTTATCTACAACTACCGGGACGGGTTCCTCTGCCTTTTGGGGCTCTGCCAGACTAAAGCGTACTTTAATCATTGGACTGGCGTCTTCGTCGTGCTGAATAAGCAACGTGCCTCCCATGGCTTCAACCAGACGCTTTATTAAAGACATCTCCAAGCCGGCTTTTCTTTGAAGCGCAGTTGATGAACTGGGTCGGAACAATTTTTCAAGATTCGTGAGGAAATCTGGCTCTATTACCTGGCCAATATGCCGAATTTCGACAATACCAATAGGTCCTTCCTCGAACATATCTACTGTAATTACACGCGATTCAGCCCACTCGATCAAATTGCGAAGCAGGTTTTCGAAGACGCGATGCGCAAGCACTTTGTCAACCATTAACCGTACATCGTTCTCCCCATAATTAACCTGAAAGCGAGGGCCTTCATCTCGTCTAAGTGGAGCAAGCATCTCTAGCGTGCTACTTAATATTTCTTCTAAAGACACGCTACGCTTTAACAAATCATGCGCGTCTTTATCAGTATTTGCAAAGCTGAGAATGTTATTTACCAGCTTAAGCAAACGCCGGCCGGCAAACTCCATGAGTCGTGCCAAATCTATATTGGGCACTTCATTGGAATTATTAATAAGGGCATCTGCAATCTTTATCCCATCAGTCATACCATGCTGGCTTTCTTCGCGCTGGCATGGATGTAAAGCTGATTTGAGATCCACCAGATTTACAGCATCATCAAAGGCATTGGCAAACTTGTTATCAATAGCCTTGAGCGTAGAGACCTCCATGCAGGTGACCAGATATCCTTCAAAAGTACCCGCTTTATTGTAGATAGGCACGCTTGATTCCTGCATCCAACGGTATACACCGTCATTCCGGCGCAGGCGATACATACACCCCATTGGATCCTGATTGACAAATACCTCGGCATAATACTCGCGATATTTACGATAATCTTCAGGATGAACCGTTTTACTCCAACCCCGGCCCTCCAGTTGTTCAAACGGAAGTCCTGTAAAGTCCCGGACCTTCTTGTTGACGTATTGACAAGATCGATCGGTACTAAGCATCCATACCTGAAACGGCATGCGGTCTGTAAGCCGGCGCCAATCTACTTGCTTCGTTGATCGTGGCTTCCGCTGAGGCGCCTCGACAACAGCTTCATCAGCCACAAGTACAGCCGGCTCTATGGTCGGCTCGGGTATTGCAGCTTCAAAACTTGGTTCAACGGAAATTGGCTCAGGCGCTATCGGCGCAGGAATAATCGGGTCAGTATTTATGGGCGCAGGTGCGGTATACTCAGGTACGGGAGGCACCGGCACCACGCGTTCAGGCGCTACAAATTCAGGTCTTACAGATTCAGTTGTTTCAGGCACTGGCGCTTCAGTCCGAGATACTGCAGTTTCAGGCACTGGCGCTTCAGTCCGAGATACTGCAGGTTCAGGCACTAAAGGTTGAGAAACTACTGGTTCTGGCACTGCAGGCTGAGGCACTGCAGGCTGAGAAACTACTGGTTCAGGCACTACAGGGGTGGGTATAGAAACCACCTGCTCAGGCGTCTCTTCAACTATTGGGTCTAGGCGATTGACTTCTGGAGTACTTAATTCAGTAGCATGCTGATCTATAGAGACTGGTTCTGCAGGTGTTGCCGGCTCAACTGAACGCGACACTTTCTTGGCAGGCGACGATGAAAAACCAAAATCAAGATCTGGCTTGAATACCGAGTAAATGGTTTCCTGTTCTTTTTTAACAGAAGTGGTCCATATAAACCTGCGATAACCATCAAACTTGCTCATGTGGCGAAGGCTAAGCTTCTGCACATTTGTCCCGCTTTGCATGGCATAGAATTCATCATGTACCAACTCACGGTCTTCCTGATGGATAAAATTCAGGAAATGCTGATCATCCAGTTCATCTTCGCCAAAGCCCAATTCCTTGGTTAAAGCCGTACTCACACGCTTGTAACATCCATCAAAGCCGATGATGGTTACCAGATCTTTTGTGAAATCATAGTTACTTTCATCAAAAGCCAGATTGTAAACAACGCCAGAGTCCGCTGATTTTGCAACCGGCTCCTCATTGACAATCGGTTCAAGCGTAGGTTCAGGTACGGGTTGAGAGGGCATTGAATCTCCCAACGATTCCCGTGTAGAAACGGATCGTGAGTCTTTCAATGTATCTACAAACAACTCAACACCGATTTCCGATTCTATTGTCAGAGGCGGTTCTTCAAAATCGGCTCCCACCGGCCCACCCGGTGTTAGTTCAACGCGTGATTCGAATGTCTGCTCTTTGGCTTCATTTAATGCTACATTTGCAAAAGAACTGATTTCCTCAGCCGGCTGTTCTCTTTGTACATGCTGATCGTTCGCATACTCAATGGCGCCGGAGCCCATTTTCTGCTTGAGCATAGCTAAATCAGATTCAGCAATCTGCCGCGCTTTTTCACTTTCTTTTAGCGCACTCTCTGCTATTCTCCGAGACGCTTCACTTTCGGTAAATGCTTCTTCTGCTTCCTGCCAGGATTCTTGCGCTTTTTTCATGGACATCTCCATGTTTTTGTGGGCTGTTATATCAACAACTTCCACAGCAAAACAGGTGACTTTGTCCTCAACATCGTGTACGGGAGAAACGCTAAACATGCCCCAAAGAATGGTGCCGTCTCGCCGAACAAATCGTTTTTCCTTCTGATAAAACTCTATATCCCCACTAATCATGTCGCGCGCATAGGCATTATCCATGCTGCGATCATCTTCATGGATTAATTTTTCGATGGGTATTTTAAGCAGTGTTTTTTCGTTGTATCCAACCCACTGGGCAAAAGCACGATTGGTCTCCAGAATTCTTTTATTGGGGATCATTAGTACTTTACCAACGCCCGCATTTTTGAACAGCGTCGTATAACGAGCCTTGTTGGCCTGCAATGACTCCTGGCTGTGTTTGAGCGTCGTCACATCCTGGATTGTGCCGACCAACATTTCAACCGAACCTTGTTTATTCACAATGGGCCGGCCGCGGTTGAATATCCACTTGACGCCCCCATCAGGCATAATGAGTCGATATTCAACAGTGTATTGTTTTTTCTCAACAAGGCCATACTGGATTGAACGCTGCAGCGTTTGCATATCCTCGGTATGGCATTGGTCCAGAAACTCCTCCATTGAAGGAGCCTGTGGCGATATTGGAAATCCATAGATCGCAAATACGCCGTTTGACCAGACCATCTCCTGTGTTGCCGGATGATATTCCCAGAAACCAAAATGGCCCAGCTCTTCCGACTCAGCAAGACGGATTTTTATCTCATCCAGTTGATCTACAACTTGCTTCAGTCCTTCCGTACGTTTCTCAACAACTGAATTCAGATGGCGCAGCTGTTCATGATGACTGACACCATCTTCAGTGTGTCGCTTAATCAGCATTGCGATGGCCACCATAGTAAAAACGGCCATAAAACGCGTCATTAAACCACTCATGTCTGCATGATCCTCTCCAAAGAGAAAAGCCAATACAGCCAATCCACCACAGGTTGCACTAAACCACAAAACATCTTTGGGTTTAAGCAACGACATTAAAAGAACTAAACCGATTACATAGGGGACACCACCGAAGATGCCAAAAGGCACCATACAGTCGACAATAAAAATTACTACCAGAATTGAGTAACTCAGGTATAAGGAAAACTTACTTTCTTTTTGGGGTGTTTTCATGATCTCCCTCCAATACATGGTGTAAGGGACATCGCAAGGTCTAAGGATACAGAAGAGACAATCAATGAAGTGTTACATGCCTCTCTCCTAGTGGTAGAGGGGTGTAAGTACAAAGAACTTGCAATTTCAAGAAGTGTGTTCGGAAAGATCAGGGTGCTTGATCCACCGCTAATCTGATGTTGTAAGTTAACACGCACGAAGGGGCCAAGTTGATCCTCTCGGGGAGTAATCATCGGAGGATTTGTTGGAATTAAACACTCAAAATGAGATGGGCCTATTACGTAGGGCATTGTAAAGACTCACTTGTGTTCTCAGATTTATAAAGTAATATGCGTTTTTATAGCTCTAGACCCATTGTTCTTATATAGTATATTCGCTCCGATGAGCCGGCGGCACGGAAGGGACAATCGTTCAATAGGTGATGCTGCTTTTCCCTCGTAACGTCCCTGCTTGAAATAATCAGCGTTAGAAACGGAGAAGGTCAAAAAATATGATTTATTTCACGATATGTCCTATGCATTCACGTTCCCACTGACGAAGCAATGCAATGTTGTAATACACCTCAAGCCTTGGGCATTTCTTTGATATAGACATCCTGCTTGGGGAAAGGAATCTCAATCCCTGCCTCATTTAAGTGTTCGTACATACTGCGGTTCAGATGATTCATCACCGGCTCACGAATTGCAGGGTCCTCAATCCAGCAGCGCAGTTCAAAATTGAGAGAAAAATCTCCAAAACTTTGAAAGTGAACGGTAGGCGCAGGATTCAGAGACAATCGTTCTTCATTTGCTGCAACGGCCAACAATGCGCGCTCGACATCGTCAATCTTCACCCCATATGCAACACCGATAGGTACACGAAGCCGCTGTTTCATCGATGGCCCCCCGCTCTCATTAACAATTTTCGAATTGGCGATGATAGAATTGGGGATGGTGACTTCTATCATATCGTTGGTTAATACACGCGTACTCCTCAATCCGATACGTGTCACTTTACCTCGCTCGGTGCTATCGAGCACGATGAAATCACCAATTTTATAGGGCGAGTCTGCCAGTATGGACAAGCCGGCAAACAAGTTTGCAAATGTATCTTGTGCGGCCAGACCAATACCAAGACCAACAATACCAGCTGATGCCAGCCAGCCGCTAATATTGATTTCCCAGGATATCAAAATCAGGTAACTGCCCAGTGCAAAAATGAACACCTTGGCAGCAATATCAAATAGCGGGACGGTTGCGGCCTGCACAAGCATAAACCGCTTCTTATTCCCGCTCATCGAAGTGATCAGCGTTTTCGACAAGCGGAGTGCTGTAACCAACCAAATCAGAATGATCAAGGTATGGATGACGTGCCGGCCCGTGTTTAACATCCCTTCTGCTGGCCCAAGAATATTAAGGGCGAGCATAAAGCCCAACAAAGCGACAGTCCGAAAAACAGGTTTGTGTAAAACGTCTATGACCTGATCATCTATTTCAGACTTAGTGCGACTGGTCCAGGTACGTATCAGCCGGGTAAAAAACAGATCAGAAACCTTGGCAACAAAAAACGACAACACAACAACAATACCTGCCTGAAGCCGGGTGTCACTGATGTACGCATCAAGAAACGCGAGTAATTCTTGCATGGCGGGTATAGAAAATGTGGGTAGGAGTTTTCGCGTCCATCTTTGAATACCTGTATTTGACTACAGTTGTGGAAAATTCAGCGACAGATTCAAGTATTACGTACTGGTACTACCACTCAGCATTATCTCCATCGACAACACGCCATAGATACCAGCTTGCAATAGATCGGTACGGCCGCCAACGCTCTCCGAAACGGTCTATTTCTTTAGGCTTGGGTAATTCATCGTGACCGTATACAATTTGAAACCCTTTCCTGATAGCGAGGTCGGTCGAGGGGAGCACATCCGGCCGGCCCATGCTAAACATGAGCAACATCTCAACGGTCCATCGCCCAATCCCATGTACTGCGGTTAATCTCTCTATGATCTCTTGATCGGACAACAATTCCAATTCAGACATCAACGGCACAGTACCTTCTGTAGATTTGAGTGCAAGGTCTTTTGCGTACTTCACCTTTTGCCTGGACATACCTGCCCCACGCAATTTGTCATCAGGAGATACCAACATCGATTCAGGTGTTGGCTTTCCATTATCAAAAAGACCCAATACACGATTATAAATGGCGGTTGCAGACTGGGTAGAGAGTTGCTGGAAAATGATGGATCGAAAGAGCGCCTCGAATGGGCTTTTAACGGGACGGATCGTCATTGCACACGGTCCGTGTTTGGCAATCACCTGGGCCATATGTTCATCTACATCAGCAATGGCCTGATCTGCCGTTTTTACATCAAAAGGTAACTCCATCTATGTTCAAGTAAAGGGTTGCAGATTGCAAATATAGGTACACTAAAATAGCGACTAACTTGCAACCTGCAACACTAAGCTCGACTTTGTCCTTTTGGACAAAGTCTCAAATATCGAACACCGATCAAGGAATGTCCAATTTTGAAGGGTTTTTAAGCGCTATCTCGATGTTAGACATACCTTTTGAGTCTTCGCCGTTTAATTTATCCAGGTCTGCTTGGTAAACCGAGACGTATAAATAATCGAAAAAGACCTTGGTGGCGCTAAAAAGAGGCTTTGACAGTTTCTTATTGGACAAAGTCGAGCTAAGAACCTGTTGAGATTTAATCTTCACATTGAGTGAGCGATCTTTTGGTGCTTTTGAATCCGCTTTTTTATTTGCATCAGTCGGGCTGCGCCCTCGTGTCGCACGTAACGCTGCTATGCGCTCAAAAAGTCGTAT
>JBGCEN010000416.1:0-28725 GCA_045106435.1 Rhodothermales bacterium | reverse complement strand
AAAAACACCCCCGCCGGCACATGACCGACGGGGGTGTTTTACTATAGCACTTCAGGAGGATATGTCTACTTCAGCCTTTCCAGCGTAGCCTCACGCTGGATTTTAACGGCCACCCCACGGTTTGTCTTGTACTCGTGGGTTTTGTTTAGTGTCAGCGGCTGCGCTTGAGTTACAAACGCCTGTCCACCCTGCTGATTCAGGCCATACACGTTGTTGTTGCCTGCACCATGCGTTGACTGACGCGGGGCGTTATACACGGAGTAATTACCATTATTGTCGTAATCATAGTAATCATCGTTGTATGAACCACCGTAGTACGGGTCGTAATTATCATCATAATGATGGTAACTGATCGCGTCGTACCCGAAGTCCAGCAGCTGCTCGTCATCTGGCAATACAGAGATCGGTGTGTAGCTGTTGTATTCGTATGGATTAAACAGCTTGCTGTAGCGGCGTGAGTCAACACGCTTGCGCCGGAAATTCAGCTTGCCTACATCCATACCGTGTGATTTGTCATAGTAATCCTGTACGTATCCGTCGTATGCGTTCGTAGCAATCATTTCAAAACCGACGTACGGATCTCCTACGATAAATACATCCCGATCATATACAATTTCACCGTTTCTGTAGATGGTTGCTTCAATACGCTCAAGATCATTCGGGAAGCGACGTACCTTACCCAGATACCGACCGTCATTGTACACTTCGATTTCGTCCAGGTAAATGTCTACAACGGCTTTGTTTTGATCCGCGTACCGTACTTCATGATGATAGTTGGTACGGATATCTACAGCCACACGACGTTTGCTGCCACGATACCCAGTTTCAACATATACCACCTGGCAATATCTGTACGTTGGACGCCATTCACGGCGGTATCTGTTCTGCCATGGCCATACAACATTCACCTGTACGTGTGGACGGCGGTGATACACAGGGTTCACATACACACGGTTGTTTTTGTACCGCCAGTTGCGGTTTTTATACACATTGTGCTTTTTCGTGTCGCGCCAGCCATAATTCTGCGCCGGCAATACGCGAACGTTTGTCGCATCACGTCGTGAACCATTTCTACGGTTGTCAACATTCACACTACCCTGCCGAGTAGCACTGCGACCACCGTTATTCTCTACACGTGTGCGGGGGTTTGAAGCAGACGTGCGGCCTGAAGCGGTAGATGTGCTACCACTCTGACCTCTCGTGCCACTTGTTGCCCGAGAGCCACTGCTGCCACGTGTACTGCCTGCCGTTGAACGACCGCTATTCTGTTGGCGACTGTTGTTTGCACTAGAACCATTATCTGAACGCGTTCGTGTAGTTGCACCAGAATTACCACGAGCGCTGCTACCAGAGCGACTGCCGCTGTTTGCAGTTGAGCGACTGTTTTGCTGGCTATTGCCCGCACTAGAACCATTACTGGAACGGCTTCTTGTGTTTGCACTTGAGCTGCTGCCAGAGCGACTACCACTATTTGCGGTTGAACGACTGTTTGACTGGCTGTTGCCCGCGCTCGAACCATTGCTGGAGCGACTTCTTGTGTTTGCACTAGAACTGTTTCCAGATCGGCTGCCGCTGTTTACAGTTGAACGGCTGTTTGGCTGGGTATTGCCCGCAGAACCATTACTGGAACGGCTTCTTGTATTAGCGCTGGAGCTGCTGCCAGAGCGACTGCTGCTATTTGCGGTTGAACGACTGCTCTGTTGGCGGCTGTTGCTAGCACTAGAACCGTTCGTTGACCGGCTTCTTGTATTAGCACTGGAGCTGCTGCCAGAACGACTGCTTGATTGCCGCGATGCCCCAGATGAGCCTGATTTTGCCGGCTGTGTTGCACGCTGTCGGCTCGAGCTTTTTGAACTACTTTGCGCTGCTGGTTTTTTCGGAGAAGAAGATCTGGTCTTCTTTTCACTGCTTTCTGTTTTTGATGTACGTCCACTTGTGCCGCCACGAGATTGTGCCTGTACAGTGGATGTGTGGATCAAGAGTCCCAGCACCAAGAGTAGGGCCGGTATCATTTTTTGGGTCTTTCGTAACATGATAGTCATTTTATTTTCCTCATACTGTTCATGGGTCAGCTTGTCATTCAGCCGCGCATGCCTACCATCCCTCTATACAACAACATGCCAAGTCCACCAAACAAGCCAAATAGTCCATAATAGGCGTGTTTTTGTTTTATTTGCCCTTCAACTAGCCTAAATTGGCGGCTATGGTTGTCTAGAAATGGATACAACTATTCATGAACCGACCCGCTAAATACGCAACCCCGAGGGTCGATAGCTGGTATACAGGAAACAAGTTGCTTACTTTTGCAAGGTCAACCATTGTACAACCTTGCCGGCTGACATTGCTGCGTTGCAATTTGATTGATCATAGCCTTAGAACCTAACAAACGCCTAGATGCGCTTTCTTTCTACGCTTGCTGCCACCACCCTCGGAGCTTTAATTGCTTTTGGCCTGATGTTCTTTTTGGGATTCATGTTCTTGATTGCCATTGCTGCAAGCACGGACCAAGCACCCCGCGTCCGCGCCGGCTCAGTTCTCGCGATCCCGCTTTCTGGCACTATTCCAGAAATAACTTCAGAAGATCCCCTTACCCAGTCTTTCTCAAGCGGACCTGCATACGATTTGATGCAGTTCAAAAATGCCTTGTTAAAAGCATCAGCTGACCAGCGTATTGATGGTATTTGGCTGCAAATCCGCGGCCTGTCTGGTAGCTGGAGTGCCCTGCAGGAAATGCATCAGGCGCTCGAAGAGTTTAAAGAAAACAGCGGTAAGTTTATCGTTGCATCCAGCGAAGACCGTGGTATTGGCGAAAAAGCATATTTCCTTGCAACCACTGCCGACGAGATCTACGCAAATGCACAGGCGCCTTTTGAATTTAACGGATTTTATCTGGCAGCTGAGTTCTACAAAAACGTATTCGATAAACTCGACATAAAAGCACAACCTATTCGAGCCGGCAAATACAAAAGTGCCATTGAGCCTTACATTAGATCAAATCTATCGCCGGAAAATCGCGAGCAGCTAGATGCACTCCTTTCAGATCAGTATGAAATATTTATACAAACCGTTGCCAAAAGCAGAGGACTCTCCAAAGAAGCTGTTGTTGAAACGATGGAGAACGATGTCATATTACTTGCATCAGACGCCTACCGAGAAGGACTGATTGATGAATTACTATTTCACGATGAAGTAGAAGCAACAATCAAAGAAAAACTGGAACTGGAAGACGACGACGATCTTCGCTTGGTTAGTCTCAAGTCTTACATTCGTGTACCAGACAGTGAAGCCGGCCTGACCAAAGGCACAGAGCACGATATCGCCGTTGTCTATGCCGTAGGTACCATAATGCCCGGTAAGAGCGGTTATAGCTCAAACCCGTTGATGGGAGGCGATATTCTTGGATCGGCTACGTTTAACGAAGCCATCCGCACTGCTGTAGATAGTGACAAAGTCAAAGCCATTGTTGTCCGAATCAACTCTCCTGGTGGCTCAGCTTCCGCTTCTGATGCCATGTACAGAGAAATTGCCCGGGCAGCAGAAAGCAAACCTGTTATTGTTTCGATGGGTGCTTACGCCGCTTCTGGTGGCTACTGGATGGCGATGGCAGGTGACAAGATCGTTGCCAATCCGTTAACCATTACTGGTTCGATTGGTGTCTTTGGCATGGCACTGGATATGAGTGGTCTTTATGAAAATAAGATAGGCATCTCCTTTGATGTTGTCCGCACAGGACAATATGCCGACATGTATTCTGGCACACGGGCTTTGTCGCCTCAGGAGATTCATCTCCTCGAGCAGTCAGTGGATGAAACGTACCAGACCTTTTTGCAACTCGTAGCTGAAAGCCGCGACATGACGGTTGATGAAGTGCATGAGCTTGCACAAGGCCGCGTTTGGACTGGTATGGATGCCAAAGAGAATGGATTGGTGGATGAACTGGGCAATATTGACAGAGCAATTGCGCTCGCTGCAGAGCAAGCAGAATTGGAAGAAGGCACGTACGATATTCGCCGGCTCCCACGCCCCAAGACTTTCTTTGAACAGTTTAATGAAGCCCTCGAAGCCCGAGCGCAAAACGTATGGCTCAATTTCACCTCTTCTCCTGTTGAGCAACTTATTTTGCGAGAAACAGAGAACTTGAAAGAGATCATTGAAATGAACGGCCAGGTTCAGGCCCTCCTGCCAACCAAAATCACGATCGAATAAAAAGCATCGCGCCCTTCCTGTAAACAAGAAGGGCGCGATAGTATTTTGCAAGGCATTTCCTACAAACTCAACCCGGAGCCTTGAACCCAAAAGCCTGAACGAGTCACAGAAGACTCAAACCAGCACATCACCGGTCATTTCTTCAGGTATAGGCTGTTCCAGAATCGTTAGGATAGTCGGCGCGATATCGCCAAGCTTTCCGTTTTTGACAGGCCCTTCAAATCCATCTTTGATGATAATGTGTGGCACAAGTGCAGTTGTATGCGCCGTGTGAGGAGAACCGTCCGGGTTTCTTAATTTGTCTGCATTGCCATGATCGGCAATAATATTAATTGAATAGCCATTTTTCAGGGCAGCTTCAACCACTTGCTTTGTACAGGCGTCTACTGTTTCGATGGCTTTTACCGTTGCATCAAAGTCCCCTGTATGACCTACCATATCAGGATTTGCAAAATTGAGCACAGCAAAATTGTAGTCCTTCTCAGCCAGCGCCTTTACTACACGTCCGGCCAACGCCGGCGCACTCATTTCCGGCTGTAAATCGTATGTAGCTACTTTGGGAGATTGCTCCAGCGCCCGGTCTTCCCCATCAAAGGGTTCTTCACGCCCTCCGCTAAAGAAAAATGTAACGTGTGGATATTTTTCTGTCTCAGCCGCACGGAGTTGCTTCCCTCCCAGGCCAGATATTACTTCGCCCAACGTCTGTACCAGATTCACTTTAGGAAAAGCAATCGGTAACACCAGATCAGATGCATAAGGCGTAAACGTCACGTAGTGTAAATTTTTGAGTTTTGTACGCTCAAATCCGTCAAACCCATCAGAAGTGAACGCATAAGACAATTGCCTTGCCCGATCTGCCCGGAAATTGAAAAAGATGATCGCATCATCTTCCTCAATCAATGCACCTGTTTTAGACATCGCCTCAACTTCAGCATACTTCACCCTCCGAGGCATTACAAATTCATCCGTTACGCCCTCATCGTAACTCGCCTGGATTGCACTTACCGGGTCGTCGAATACCAATTCTGTAGTTGGCTGGGTCAGCAGATTATACGCCAATTGTGTTCTTTCCCAACGTTTATCCCGATCCATCGCATAATACCGGCCACAAATTGATACAATGCGTCCAACACCTACTTCCTCAGCGGCTTGCATAAATTGCTTGATATACCTCAAGCCTCCATTGGGGTCTGTATCACGGCCGTCGGTGAAAGCATGCACACAAACCTGGCCGGCATCAAGCCCTTGCTGCTTGGCAAGTTTTAACAAGCCAAAAATATGGTTCATGGTTGCATGCACGCCGCCATCTGAAAAACAACCCATCAGGTGTAGCTTACTTTTATGCGCTTTTGCATGTTGCGCAGCGTTAACCAGTGCTTCTACTTCAAAGAATTCACCGTCCTTAATCGACTTATCAATCCTTGTGATGTCCTGATACACAACCCGGCCGGCGCCCAAATTCATGTGTCCGACTTCAGAGTTACCCATCTGCCCTTCTGGCAAGCCCACAGCCAATCCCGAAGCTTCCAGGGTACCATGCGGGTATCGCTCAAAAAGAGCGTCTATGAAAGGTTTTTTTGCATGATCAATAGCGCTTACTGCTTTGTTTACAGCTATACCGTATCCATCGAGGATCAGTAAAAGGTGCTTCTTATTGGAATCCATAATTTGTATTACTACTACTTTAATTAGCCAGGTATGTTGATCAGCAAAATGAGTGGTCAGTCATGTACTTGCTCGGTCGTGTAGTTACTCAGCCATATACATGCGCAGCCACGATTTAGTTTATCCTGAAATCAGGTACTTTTTTTGTTGTCTTCCCCGTCTTCGTTTCATACACATTCATCGAACCACTTCTAGGGCAAGCCATCTGTTCAACGCCATTTCTATCTTCCTTGTAATCAGGAATGTTGAAATAGAAATCACTTGTCTTGCAATAGAACTTACCCTGCTTAGGATCCAATCCTGTGAGTGGTTCGGGTAATTTTTTCAATCGTTCAAAGTAAATACACGCCGGCGCCACGGTACAAATTTCACATTTAGGCGCGCGAGCAATACAGGTATATCGGCCATGTAAAATGATCAAATGATGCGCCTCAGACCAATCTTGCTGGTCCAGCACTTTTTTCAACTGCCGCTCTACCTTCAATGGGGTGTCTGCATCTTTCGACAACCCAATCCGGTTGGCTACACGGAAGACATGTGTATCAACGGGTAGCGCGTCAACATCAAATGCCACGGATGCTACAACTTGCGCGGTTTTCCTCCCAACCCCCGGCAATTTCACCAGGTCTTTCAGTGTAGCAGGAATCTCCCCGCCAAAATCTGCCATCACCATTTTACCCAGTCCAACCAAATGCTTTGATTTGTTATTGGGGTAAGAAATGGACTTGATATAGGGAAACACGTGTTCTGGTTCTGCCCGAGATAGCGATTCAACCGTTGGAAACGCCTCAAATAACGCAGGCGTCACTTTGTTTACCCGTTCATCCGTGCATTGCGCGGATAACACCACAGCAATAATCAGTTCATACTCCGAACGGTAATGTAATTCTGTTTCAGGCATGGGAATGGCTTTTCTCAAAGCCTCCAACATATAAACTGCCCGTTCACTTCTATTCACATCAATTAATGTTTTGGTGGCATAAAAGCCGCATAAAACACATCCTCGAAGAAAAGTCTTCTCAGATTGTTTACACGCCTTATAGTCAAATAAGCTAGTTTGCCTCTATCGTTCGGGAAGTTAACAAATCATTTTGAAACCTAATTCGAATTTGATTCTTAGATTCCCAAATCTTCATAACATTCTTTTTTCCTTTATGTCCGAGCTTACCAGAGTGATGTTCAAACGGATCATTCCGATGATCTTGTTCTTTGGTGTATTGGCCCAGCCGTCCTTCAGTCAGCCTGTGATCACTCTGTCTGATGAAGCCCATATTTCGCTTATTACTATGGACCCGGGCAATCAGGTTCATAACCTGTTTGGACATAGCGCTCTCCGCGTTCGAGACCCTTACCACGGGTTTGATCTTCTTTACAACTACGGCACATTCCAATTTGACAATACCTTTCTCCCCAAATTTATCTATGGCCAGTTGGATTACATGCTATGGGTTAGCGATATCCGGCGGGAGCTACAAAAATACCAAAATGACAGCCGATCGGTTATTGAGCAAACCATTCGCCTCAATCAGGATCAGAAGCAAGCCGTATTTGACTTTTTACAAGTGAACGCGCTAAAGGAAAACAGGGTCTACCGGTATGATTTCCTTTTCGACAACTGTTCGACAAGAATCAGAGACGTCTTTGAGCATGTCTTGGGCGATTCTTTAACTTTTGCCCAGCTAGATACATCTCCCCAAAGCTTCCGCAAGCTCCTGGATCCTTATATCCAATCCAAGCCTTTCCTTGATGCCGGCATTGATTTGGCCCTGGCACTCCCAACAGATGAGATTGCAAGCAACAGAGAAACCATGTTTCTGCCATTTAATTTGTTAGAAGCCTTTGACAACGCCACGGTTCAACTTGGTGGGGATACAGTATCTCTGGTAAGCAGCAAGAAAGAGCTGATCAGTGTAGCATCTATCCAAAAATCTTCTTCTCCGGCTATTCTGTACGCAACAACCTGGCTTATTTTTTTAATTGCACTTTGGGTCAGCAATGGGAAATCATCAAAGGCATTAGCTACACGAAAATGGTTTGATCGGTTGCTGTTTGGCTTTTGTGGAATTGCCGGCGTACTTGCGCTATTTCTCTGGATCGTAGCGCTACATACTGTAACTAACTATAACTGGAATTTGCTTTGGGCCTGGCCTACACATCTGGCAGCAATCTGGGCATTTTCCAGGTCGACAAATTGGTTGAAACCCTACATGAGAGTTGCGGCTTTTGTCGCCTTTATTGCTGTGTTGGGTTGGTACATCTGGCCACAAGAAATGCATGTGGCCTTCATCCCTCTTATCCTTGCAGTAGCTGTCCGGAGCATCTGGTGGGGATGGGGCGCTTCAGATAACTCATCAAATACCACACAAGCTGCGGTAGCATAAAGGATCAGATGATGAAGCTCTACTCTTCGTCATCAAGTTTGAACTCGAAATACAGGGTATACCAGGATTTCACCGGCTGTCCGCCTACCCTGCCCGGCTCAAAACGTGCACCGCGAATCACACGCATTACCTCGGCATCCATATCATATCTGATGCCTTTCAAAATTTTGGGGTTCAGCATTCTGCCCGTTTCGTCAACAATCATCCGCACAGAGACCCTGCCCTGAATCCGCGCCTCAAGCGCTTTAGGAGGATAACGCAACCTGGACTGCAGCACTTCCCTGCCACCAACAAGCTCAGGAGACTCTTCTGTAAAGTTGTAGATGCCATTGTCATCCACCATACCCTCTGGCAACTCATCTTCTTGCTTGGCAAGTGAAGAGAGAGATTCCTGTATCTCTTTGGCTTTTTTAGAAGCATATTCATCGTCAGGTTTGGCAGCCAAAGCAGACTTGAAGCTATCCAACGCCCCTTCATAGTCTTCTTTTTCTAACAACGCTTCCCCCCTCGATTTATGGCTCAGGTAATCGTCCTCCCTCTTCTGCTGTTGATCGATCAGCGTATCAATTTGGAAGATGGCACTGTTTGCCGCCTCATCGTCCGGCAGGAACTGTAAAGCAAGCACAAACTCACGACGTGCCTCTTCCATTCGACCTGACGATTTTAATCTGTTACCAGAATTCATGTACTGGCGATATTTTCCTAAGCGCTCAGTTTGCTGTAATCTTTGATCAATTTGCTGAATTCGACGACTGGCATGGTCATCATTGGGTTTATGGATAAGCGCCTCAGCAAATCTCTGTCTAGCCTCAGAAAAATTATTTAAATCAAAAGCAGAATCGCCCCTGATCTTAAATTGCATATACAGTTGGCGAGACCGTTCTTCTTCAGAAACGACAGGCGCAAACAGAACAGGAGGCGGAGCTGCAGCAACCGGTGCGACCATGTTTTGGCTGGCCTGCTTAAATCTTGCGAGCGCCAAAGAATCATCTGGACGTACGTCAAGGACCTCCAAGTATTCTTCCCGGGCTCTTATGTAAAGCTCTCTTGCCTCTACAGAATCACCATCCAATGTCATTACATCAGCAACGCGCATGATGGAGTCGCCACGCGAAATATGAGCGAGCGATTCTTTTTCATCGAGCTCAACATCCACTGGAACGCTTAGATAAGCATCAACCGAATCAATTCGCTGACGAAGTGTCCTTTTGTCGCCCTGACTTAAAGTAAGCGCCAGCCTATATTGCTCACGTGCGTTTACAAATAACGAACGCGCGGCTTCAGAATTATCTGTCTTAAAAACATCTTCACCCAGCGTGTACAACGAATCCCCTTTCAAAAGCGCAGCAGAATACCCTGAGCTGCCCGGGTCGTACGAAGTTGCCTGCTTTTCTTGAAAGAGTGAATAGGCAAAAAGAGCAGTAAGCGTAATAAACACACCTGCAGCTACGCTAATAATTGCTTTACGACGCGTATTTCGCTTGAATTCCAGCTTTTTGTGCGAGGAAAAGCCGCTGTTGTTATCCCAAGGTTTTTCTTCAACTTCTGGAGGATCGTAATCATAGACGGCCGGCGTACTGGCAGCACGCTGCTTGTCTGGAATCGCAAGCGGGTTATAACCAACAACTGACGTATCAAAATGCTCAGCAAAAACATCATTACGTGTTGTACTGATGTCCATTGAACCATTATCAATGGATCCATTGCCCATCGAACCATCTCCAACCCGGCCACTGATTGGCTCGCTATTGATTGGCTCCCTGCTGATTGACTCGCTGTCGAAATGCAATTGTTCAACCGGAGCAGGCTTTTTCGCAACAGGTATTGAAACAGGCGTTTCACGCTGTTTTATGCCAAAATGCACAGGCTCGGGTGCAGCATGTTCAGGCTCCACAGGAGCCGGCTTGGCCACGGGCTCCCTTACAAGATCAGGTTGTGGAGCAGTAATTTTTGTTTGCTGAGAGAATGACTCTTTAGCCGGTGCTTCATCCGGTGATGACACATGCGCACCATTCAGATCAAAACCATCAACCAGTAATGCACGAAACGCATCAATTGTTTGAGGACGCCGCGTGATATTCATATCCAGCGCCGATTTCAGCGCGTTACGGGTCCCTAAAGAAAGCTCAAAAGACTGGTCTATCAACGCAGGAATGATATCCTCCCGTAAACGGGCAGGGATAGCCGGCAATTGATTTCCGGATAACATTTTAAAGAGCGTAGCCGCAGCACCATACACATCTGACCATGGGCCATGTTTGCCACGCGGTGTGTATTGTTCAGGCGGAGAAAAGCCCGGTTGTTGAAAATCGACCAGACTTTGGGTCCGTTGAGCCAATAACAAATGCGTCGTTTTAAACGACAGCAGCATCGGCCGGCCCGATTTAGTCAGGTAGATTTTATCAGGTGAAATGGCCCCATGAACAAGTCCCTGTGCGTGGCCGGCGCGAATACCGTCCAACAAAGGCATCATAATCGTAACCGCCGTACGCGGTGACACCTCCCCACCCTGCTGCTCTAACACATAGGAGAGAGAAGCGCCGGGATGATAGTCGAGTACGCGGTAAATGGTACCGTTTTCTTTAAAATGCCCGCGTTCTTTTACAACATTGGGGTGATTAATCCGTGCAGATAGCGCAGCTTCTTTGGCGATGCGCCCCAAACCATACTGGAACAACTCCTCTGCTTCGGTAGATTTGGCAGATAGTCCAATACCTCTCTCGTCCCGCTTGGCTAAATCGACCGGGAGATATTCACGTATGATGACCTGCTCTTCGTTTTCAAGATCCCATGCTAAATAGGTCGTTTCGAAAGGGCCCAGTTTTCCCAGGACGCTTCGAATGGCGAACCTTTCGTTTAGCACTGTGAGACGTGGAAGCTCCATTGCTTTGTTTACGCTGTTAACCTGTGGTGTGTTGGCGATGATCGCTTGGTTCGAGAACGAAAGGGTAATTAGATTAGACTCGCTGTAGTTACAAATTGCTTATTCGCCAATTTGTTCTCGCAAAAAGAGAAAAGCTAAGAAAAAAAATTACTGAATTCCGGCACAAGAAACATAATAAAAAATGAAAAAGCCCTGAAGTGCATTACTTCAAGGCTTTTTAAGGTACCGCGTACGGGATTTGAACCCTTGTTACCGGCGTGAAAGGCCAGCGTCCTAGACCCCTAGACGAACGCGGCATATGATCATCTAAATGACCGTATACTTTTAATAGCTGAGATCAGTGGGTGATCGAGGGGAATTGAACCCCCGACCTCCAGGGCCACAACCTGGCGCTCTAACCAACTGAGCTACGACCACCATGTAAATGCCCTGTTAAAGGCTGGTCTCAACTAAGATGCAAAATATACCGAAAGATCAGACAGAGAGTAAATGAACTTTCTATGCGATTACTTCTGGTGTAAAACCCTGCATCAAAACGCTGAATCGCTAATATTCCAGAAAAGACTTTTATAAGGCCAAGGCCTAAATTTCAATCTGACACATCGTGCATTTTCAGAGGAGACGTAAACCAGCTTCCATTTATTCTGTTCCGGCCAGACCTGCAACTTCCTGTGCAGATTTCTCTAAGCCAAACGCCCTTGTCAACTTACTTGCAAGACTTCATCACATTCACCATCTCAATGGCCGCAATTGCAGCCTCTGCCCCCTTGTTGCCTGCCTTTGTGCCGGCGCGCTCGATGGCCTGCTCAATCGTCTCTGTTGTTATCACACCAAACAATACGGGGATGCCCGTTTCCAGGGATGCTGACATCGCGCCCGAAGCTGCCTGCCCTGCTACAAAATCATAATGCGTGGTCGCTCCCCTGATTACTGCGCCCAAACAGATGACGGCGTCGTACTTGCCCGTCTCTGCCAGCTTTTTCACCACCAATGGCGACTCAAATGCTCCTGGACACCAGGCAACAGTAACGGCATCCATATCCGCACCATGACGCTCCAATGCATCCAGCGCCCCTTCCAACAGCTTCTGGGTGATAAACTCATTAAACCTGCTTACAACAATGGCAAACTTTGCGTTGCCCGGCACAAGACTCCCGTTGATATATTCTGCCATTTCACTGTGATATCGAGTTATTTGCCTGGTATCTTGCCTCACATAGTGATCCGTAAAGCAAGCGCTACTAAATGCTAAACCGTAATTTTTAACTTTTGATTTTTAACTTCGAGGCATTGTCCGAGAGGACTACGTCGAGCGTTTTTCTTGAAAGGTCTGAAACTGATCATGCGTAAAGCCGATGGTTCCAAAATTCTTCTCATCGCTTGTGCGCATCCCATGAAAGTCTGAACCGCCTGTCGTTAACAACGAAAGTTTGTGTGCAGCGTCAACGTAGAAGTTTACCAATATTTCGTCATGCGACGGGTGGATAACCTCTACCCCATCCAATCCCAGTTCTTTTAACTGATCGAGATCTTTATCGCTCACCCAATTTCCAGGATGCGCCAGTACGGCTATACCGCCGGCTTCGTGCAGCATTTCTATAGCCTCTTCTCCCGGCGGGAGTTCCTTGGCCACATCTGCCGGACCACCATTTCTCAGATACTTCAGAAATGCCTGTCCAACCGTATCTACATACCCCTTTTTCACAAGTGCCTGGGCCACGTGAGGTCTTCCTATTGCAGGCCCTTCAGCAATAGACCGTACATCCTCAAAATTAAGATTGATACCGAGATCATTAAGACGGAAGACCATCGACTTTGCCCGATTTGTCCGCATCTCCTGATACTGCAATAAAAATGTCTGCAGCTTGGGATTATGTCGATCAAAATAATAGCCCAGCATGTGCAGCTCTCTTCCACGGAATCGAATACTCAATTCAACACCCGGAATAATCGAGACACCTATTTCCTCACCTACTTGTGTAGCCGGCTCGATGGCATCGATTGTATCATGATCGGTGATCGCCAAGGCCTGTAACCCACAATCTCCTGCTTTCCTCACCAGCTCCTCTGGAGATAAAGCTCCGTCCGAACACGTAGTATGTGTATGCATGTCGACAACGACAGCAGCCATAAAAAACAGCCTCTATTATCTTATTGGGCCTTTCAAACTATCTATCAGGTAATTAGTTTTGCTCTTATTCTTACCATCCTCGTAACAGGTTGATGTGGTCATGCGTATTTTGTACGTATCTGTTGTATACCATCCTTTTGCAGGTTAAGCTCATTATTTTCTAATTGTAGCAGATTTTGTACATGAAGCAGATGTGGAGCCCCTGGCGCTCGGTCCATATTAACCGGGTAAATGACAACCAGAATGAAGGGCAACAGGATCACAAGCATGAATCTGTTGGTACCGATAACCTGCCACCTGGTACACCCTCTGTATTTTCCAGGCTGGTCAAGCAGAACAAGGACTCAGAAAACCTTATTCTGTGGCGCGGTACATCCGTATTCGTGATTATGAATCTGTACCCGTATAATAATGGGCACCTGTTAATCGTACCTTATCGTGAGGTCGCTCAATACGAAGATCTTACGAGGGTGGAAATGCATGAAATGGCGCAAACCATCAACTTGTGTATTCGATCTGTTAAGGAAGTGCTAAAACCAGACGGTATAAATATTGGAATGAATTTGGGAAAGGCTGCTGGTGCAGGCATACCAGATCATTTGCATATGCATATCGTTCCAAGATGGAGTGGAGACACGAATTTTATGCCTTCGATTGCAGAAATAAAGGTAATCCCTGAGTCACTTAATGATACTTACAATAAATTACGTCATGTCATGGAAGGTGTAGATTTATCTAATCTATAACCACATGACAAAGATCAGGACTGAAATATTTCTTAATTTGGGGTATTCATTCCTACATCTGTACATGCGTATCAATCTTTACATGCATCGCTTAACGCATTTTGCAGCTGACAATTATGTCTGAACCGCTCTTCATTTCAAATCAAGCAGAGATGCCTGAAATCCCATCAGGGAATGACAGAGCTGTAAAGGATATCAAGGTCACTTTCAAGAATATTGTTTGGCCACTCCTGCTCAGTCTTGTTGTTCTGTTACTTATAGGTTACTTCACGTTTGATGCGGAAACGTTCAGAAGGACGTTGTCAAGCTTGAATGAGTGGTACATCGTTGCCGCTGTAGGCACCATTTTTCTGCGCGTTATCTTTGGCGCATGGCGCTTTAGCTATATTTCCCGCGGACAGTTGGGCTTTATCAAAGGGCTCAGAGGACAGCTTGCGTGGGATTTCTTCTCAAACGTTACGCCGGCTGCGCTAGGCGGTGGCCCTTTTGCTGCCCTCTATGTAGCAAAGGATTCTAAAATGCAGGTCGGTGAAACCACTGCCCTTGTATTGTTTACTATTTTGCTGGACCAGTTCTGGTCTGCATTAATGATACCCTTCATTCTGGTATCAGCCCTTTACATTGCTGTTATTCCCCCTGAAATTGGCTCTTTTGGCACGCTGGCTGTCATTGGCTACTTCATAGCTATGTTAAGCTGGGTCGGCGTATTTGGTTATGCTACGCTGTTCAAACCTGAATTAATTGAACGCCTTAGCGACAGGGTTTTCAGCATTAGTTTCCTGAAAAGATTTCGTTCGCGAGTCGCCAAAGAGATGAACAAGATGAGCGAATGCGCAAGAATGTTACGCGCACAACCGCCCTCTTTCTTCACGAACGCATTTCTCCTCACTGCCGCGACCTGGATTCCAAGATACCTGCTGCCAGTTTTTATCGTCCTCAGTGTATTTGAAGGCCTCGACTCGTTCCTGTTCTTCCTCAGAGGCATCACAATGACCGTCAGTTCGTTTATTGTCCCAACCCCGGGCGGCGCCGGCGGGATCGAAGGCCTCTATGTGATCTTCCTCGGCCCCATGATGCCTACCGCACTGGTTGCTCCAACACTCTTTATGTGGAGATTTTTCGGGTACTATATTTTTGTCGCACTGGGTGCTTTCCTCTTTTATAAAGGCAAGCAACGCACCAAGAAGACTGCTGCCGATAAAGAAACAACCAACCCACCCGTTAAGAATTTCCCTTATCCGTCGCAGGAGCCAGAGCCTGAATTTGCCGACAGCAAAGACTAACAATGCAGCAAGGCTCACTACAATATTTTTAAGGTTTTAACTTTTACCTTTTAATTTTCACCTTTATGCCGTGTTATTCTCCCCTCCCAACGAAGCACGCCAAAAAGCGGCGGCCTACGATTTCAGGAAGTTCAGCCCCGCAACCCGGTTTGGTACGGCAAGTGATCGATACGCCGGCTGGATAGGCCAGATATACCCCGACACGTTCGAACCTGAGATCTCATCCCGCAACCGTAAACTAGGCGGAAAAAGCTATCAGGAGAGAACGCTCCCCATCCACTCCGTCGTTGACTACTTTGAGCACTTTGAAGTACTTGAAATTGATTTCACGTATTACCGACCGCTCCTGAACCCTGACCTTACCCCTTCAAGCAATTCTTTTGTTTTAGAGCAGTATGCATCTGCTGCGCCAGATAATGCCCGATTCTTGCTAAAAGCACCCCAACAGTTTTTCACCCGCACTTTACGCAGATCCAGTGGTGGCAAAACCCTTTACACAGAGAACGAAGACTTTCTAAACGCCAAATCTTACATCGAGCAGTTCATTGAGCCGGCAAAAAACATATTGGGAGACAGGCTTGAGGGTATCATTCTGGAGCAATCTTACCAGCGGGTTGCAGATAGTCCGCCTATCGAACAGCATATTGTCGAACTTGACGGGTTCTTTAAAAACCTGCCAAACGATGTACAATCACATCTTGAAATTCGGTCTCCCCACTTACTGACACCCCCCTACTTTTCATGGCTTGAATCCAATGGACTGGGCTTTGTCTTTAGTCACTGGACCTGGCTGCCTCCACTCCGGGATCAATGGCAACGGTGCAACCAGCTGTTTTCAGCTGCTGATCGCAACGTTATTGTACGCTTGCTCACCCCACTACGGCTATCGTATGCCAAGGCATATGAACAGGCCTATCCTTTTGACAAAGCTGTTGAGGCTATCGTGAACAGCAAAGGCGGCCACGATATGATACTGGATGTGACAGCCCTTGCATTCCAGGCGAAAAAACAGGACGCGGTGCTAAATGTGATTGCAAACAACAGAGCCTGGGGAAATTCGCCCGCTCTTGCCCAGGCGGTTGCCCATAGGATTATTGACCATACGGAGAAGCAGGCTGACTAGGTAGATGCGCCGTACTTTTACTTTCAATTCTTGCTGATTCGCGCACTCTGGTGTTGAAATAGGCTTCACGAAGCGGTGCCACTAACTGTATTGACGCGTAGTTTGCCAGCCCGGCAAGTACCTCCTGCATTTCTTCGATCGGTATCTTGGCAAGCCCTGCCGGCGTTTCCATGTCAGCAGCAGGAATACCGACGCTTAATAATGCTTTGGTAAGTGGAGCAATTTCGACGACCTCTCCTTCCCAAACCGTTTTATCAGTTTTATTTTCGATGAGCTTCAGCCGGCCCATAACCTCAAAATAAGCCGTTGAATTCCAGGCATCAGAGCCAATGCCATAATCGTCTACGATCACCTTAAGAATATAATCAGCCTGCTCCTCCATTTCTATGGCTTCAAACCGCATAAAAGAAGCTGTTCTATTATGTGCGGCTTTCACAATGACTTCAGACATATCAAAATCAACCAGGACACTATCAATCAACACATGCACTTTTGACACAGGCCTCGGCGCATTCCCGTCATCATCCGAGGTATTGATAGCGACGTGTGGTAACTGCCTGGATTTAGGTTCTCCATCCATGATTGGGACATCCTGACCTACGCGATCAAAAATGGTCATGTCAAAATCTGCAAATGGAGCATTGGGGATTTCAGATACGACAGCAACCGTTTTTCCTTCAAGGGAATGCTCTGCAAGATTACCAGATTGGACACAGCCACTTAACCCAAGAAATAGCACGCCAACGAATATCTTAAGACTTCCAATTTGCCATTCGACTTTTTTCATAACATCTATATTTCGTCCGTCCCAAAAATTCGCATACGGCAATATTTAGACCATCGTATATAAAACGCCAAAAACGGGCAACTGGGCTTCTTTTTGCCCTTAAGATGCCGGCTGATTGTCTAGTAGACACCTCGATACTTGGCTACAAAAGGATGCACTTCTATCCACTTTTCATTGCACTATTCTTTGCACAACGGGCAGCAGTTTCCTGGCCCATTGCGTGTACATCAGGGTCGCGGGGTGTAAGCCATCAGCCGCCCATGCATGCGGGTCGTTTTTGTGTTCGCGTGTGATGGATGTTACGTCTACATAATGGCAGCCGGCCTGATAGGTGAGCCGGCACTTCGTGCGATTAAACGCATCAATGTCGTCTGCTATCTCAGATACAGAACGCGTATTCTCAGATGAACCAGCAAATGGCGTCACCCCCCAATCAGGAATGGACAGAACAACAACCCGCTTACGATGACCGCCAGCAAAATCTATGGCACTCCTTAACAACGCGTCAATGGATCGCTGATAATCGTCGATGCTCAATTGCCTGTATTGATTATTGACGCCGACAAGGAGGGTTACAAGATCATACGGAGGTTTTAATTGCTCGGTATCCAGAGCATCCAACAATTCGTCGCTGGTCCAGCCAGTCTTGGCGATGATTTTGAATGGGGCAGCCTCAATGTCTGCCTCGGCAAGAAGCTGGACCAACTGAGCCGGCCACCCTTCTTCCAGCAATACGCCTTCACCAACTGTATATGAATCGCCTAATGCCAAAAATTGCTGGGGCATTTATCCTTTCTCTGGTTTCAAAAACATTGCAGTCCGACTTTGTCCATTTGGACAAGGTCTTGAATATCGAACACAGATCAAGGAATGTCCAATGGTAATAACAGTTTTTCTGAACACCTCTAACTTTGAACCCAGAACGCTGAACACAGAACCAAAAATCGACCGAACACAAAAAAGCCTATTGCAACTTGCCGATTGACTTACGGGTCAATCAAAACAAGGTGCAATAGGCCTTATAAAGCGTGTGGTGTACCGCCTTATTTTCTCCTAGGGCACAACAGGCAGGTGCATGGCTTCATCAACCGCCCGTTATATCAGCTTGCCACGGCTTTGAGCCGGTGAACAAGGTTTGCATCGAAACGAATTCTTTTAGTAACTAAAGAAAGGGGTTTGTCGAAATTGGGTCGTGCCCAATTAATTCGATCTTTGGTCTGTAATGACCCTTCTTTAATACGTCCTTTAAAGCGCAATGAGTGGGGAGCAAAGTCATGCGAAGATTGAAACGGCTGCTGCATGAGTCTGGCAGAGTATGTTTTTTGATTACAGTTTAGGTAATGACAAGGATCATGCCCAATACGTGATTCGTCGCCAAAGAAAAATACATTTTTGTAGCACACAGCTTAAACAGCCCGTTTTGACCTGTTTTCCTGTAATAACAAATACCTACAGCAGAAGGCAAAACACCGTGTCGAGGTTTTCAACCACAACTCCCCCTGATAAAAACGCTCAAATTCGTAATCAAATCTTCCCTTATGGTAATCTCTCAAGGATGATCTCAGTATGAGACGGTGATCTAATTCGCGTTTAAAGAAAGAAATATCTGGTAGAGAGACCATTCTCTTGACGGATTCCAACCAGAAAAAAAAGATCAAACAGAAATAATAATAGAAACGGAGAGACCAAAAGATGTACGGTAAACCGGTCATGATAGATATCATAACCAGACACCATAGATCTTTCAATCTCTCCGTTTCTCGAACAGTCTCTTTAAATCGAGGCTATTTCAAGCCGGCCCTAAGATTTTTTCTCCCAGGGCTTTTCATCAAAATACTTGTCGGTCAATGTCTTCACAAGACCAGAAAGCATAAAGAGGGCGATCACGTTCGGAATGGTCACGAGCGACAACGCTACGTCCCCGAGATCCCAAATGGTTGTTACTGCCACGATAGCTCCAAGGAAGTGCATAAGTACAAACACAAACTTGTAAGGCAAGATCGCTTTTTTACCCCAGAGGTAGTTGGCGCATCGGTCTCCATAATAACTCCATGAAATGGCCGTCGACAATGCAAACATCAACACACAAATGAGTACGATATATCTACCCAGCCAGCCAAGCCCCAGGGGCTCTAGTCCTCTCTCGAAGCCAAGAGAGGTAAGTGGGGAGCTACTACGTGCAGCCTGACCGTAGAGAACCTCTACGGACCCGCCGGCAGCGTTATCCGCCCGTCGGTCTTCAGGATACAAGGTACCTTCAAATGGTTGCGTTTGCTCAGCATCTGTAAACAACTGGTCTACAGGGATGTCAAAATAAGCCATCTGAGGAGTATCACTACCTGCGTTCACTTCGTGTCCATCCACAAACTGAAGCGATTCAGGTGTGTCGGTGCTACTGAAGCCAGCGTCGGTATCGCCCACCACATAGGATATATTGCCATCGGATAGCTCAAGCGTGGTCTCGAATTTATCGTTCCACACGCCCGTGCTTACAACCACAATCCCCGTAAGTGTACAAATGATGAGGGTGTCGATGAACGGCTCAAGCAGTGCAACAACCCCTTCGGAAACAGGCTCATCTGTTTTGGCCGCGGAGTGCGCAATGGGTGCAGAGCCTTGACCAGCCTCGTTCGAGAACAAGCCGCGCTGTACACCACGTTGCATGGTCATCAGAAATACGCCGATGCCGGTGCCGGCAACGCCTGATGTTGGATTAAAAGCTTCAGAAAAAATAGTCCCAAACGCACTAAATGCACCGCCAATATCCGACCCAATAATAATGAGTGCGCCTAAAACATAGATCGCCGCCATTGTAGGTGCCAGGATACTGGTTACCTTTCCGATGCGCTTAATGCCACCGATGATCACGATACCAACCAACCCAGCAGTAATAAGACCGGTAATCCATGTAGCAATGCCAAAGTTGGCATACATCTGTGTAGCTACAGTATTGGCCTGAATCGCGTTACCCGTCATAAACGAAGTAATCATCAGCATAAATGCGAAGAACATCGCTACGGGTTTCCAATTCTTACCCAGTCCATGTTCGATATAGTACATGGGACCGCCGGCAACAGAGCCTGCACGATCATCTGTACCTAATTCCTGCCGAAAGTGCTGCGCAAGTGTAACCTCACTATACTTTGTTGCCATACCAAGCAAAGCAGTCATCCACATCCAGAACAAAGCACCTGGCCCGCCCCAGTGAATGGCAATGGCAACGCCGGCGATGTTACCAATACCTACTGTTGCTGACAATGCAGTAGTCAATGCCTGGAAGTGAGATACGTCACCGGGCTTGGAATCATCGTTATCGTACTTGCCCATCGTGACCCTGAGGCCATGCCCGAGCCGGCGAAACTGCACAAATCCTAACCGTAGCGTAAGCCAAACACCGGTACCCAGCAAGAAGAAAATCAGCGGGTACGCCAACAGGTTATTCATGAAACTGATAAACTGCTCAAGGAACTCCATATATTTACGAACAAAGTTGTGGGAATTACACGAACGCCAATTGGTACACGACAGATTAGCTGGCTACGTATAACAAGCTGCTAACGCTATTTGAAGTGCATTCAGAAAAGGCAAAGAAGCCTTCTAACAATTGGGAAGCTTAAAGAGGGTTGCGGTGGTATAAGCTTTCGACCCAGAATATAGGGGTTAGAATGTAAAACTGCAGAATGTAGACCTGTAGAATGTAGGAGGAGCTAGCTGATCTGTGAGAAATCATCATTCCTTCGCACGACCACAAGAGGAAAAGTTACTTTGAAATGTCGAACTGCAGCATGTAAAACTGCAAAATGTAGAAGGGGCGTTGGCTGATGGGCAGGAAAGCATTACTCCTACGCACCATCACAAGAGGAGAAGCTGCTTTGAAATGTAGAACTGCAGAATGTAAAACTATGGAATCGAAAAACACTTCGAAATTCTACATCCACTGTTCGACATTCGGAATTCGAGACTTTGTCTACCAGACAAAGTCGACCTAAAGCGCCTGTGCCTGTACTTCTACGATTTGTTGATTCATCAGGGCAAGCGTGCGACCAGGGTATTTTTTGACGAGTCGATAATCGTGGGTAGCCATCAGAACGGTCATGCCTTGTCTGTTCAGACTCAGCAATAGCTTGTGGATTTCATCAGCGACGCGCGGGTCAAGGTTTCCAGTAGGCTCATCGGCCAACAGGATCCATGGCTCGTTTACGATGGAACGCGCAACTGAAACGCGCTGCTGCTCACCGCCAGAGATCTCATGAGGAAAGCGCCGGCTCTTGTGCGACAAACCAACACGGGCCAACACTTGCATGGCTCTGTTTTTTACCACATTGCCTCGCTTCCCCGTCACATGCAGTGCAAAAGCGACATTCTCAAATACAGTACGGTCTGGCAACAGCTGAAAATCCTGGTATACAACACCCAGCGAACGGCGGAGATAGGGAATATCCTTCGGGCGGATCGTATCAGAGCGATAGTCTCCAATACGACAGACACCACGATCCGGAATCAGATCCATGTAAAGCATCCGAAGCAAAGTACTCTTTCCACTTCCTGTTTGCCCGATCAGGTAAACCATTTCTCCCTGATCAATACGCAAGGATAAATTCTCTAGAACTGTTCGATTGCTACCGTTAGGCAACGGGTAAGAAATAGATACGTCTTTTAATTCTATCAATGTGCTATGTGAGATTTGTCAGAACTGAATAATGCCAGAGCGATAATTTTATAACCTTAATCAATACGAATATTCGTGCATTTATTCAGTAAATGAAAACTAAGTTTCAATTTCGAGCTACTTTTTTCGAAACAAGCGAAACACTTTACTCCGGCTTCCTGACAACCCAATGAATTCTTTCTGACGATTCGCTGGCATTCTCGGAAGAAAAACCATCAAACGCATGGAGAATTTCAAAACCGGATTTCAACACAATCTCTTCTATCTCTTCCTTCGCGTAAGCACGCTGCACGTGCTTCTCAAAGAAGGTCTTCCCTCCCGTTTTAATTTCAAAGGTTGTAGTATGAAGTTGCGTATCGCGGTTATAGTCGCTTCCCCGAACATACGAAAATCCATCCATTTCCCCCTCATCCCTGAAAAATTCTTCGTTATTGATGGAATTTGCGGGTGTACTTTGGTCAAAAAAGAAAACGCCACCGGGCTTTAAAGCAGCCAATGTACAGGCAAAAAGCGAGGTAAGTTTATCTTTTTCAGTGAGATAATTTAATCCGTCATAAAGCAGAATCACAACATCATGTGGTTGCTCAACGGTATAATTGCTAAAGTCCTCTACAACAAAAGATACAGGGCGATCCAGTGCAGTTGCTTTTTCTTTCGCAACAGCGATCATCTCTGGACAGATATCGGTAGCTGTATACTCGTACGCACCCAGTGGTTGAAGCTGCAGTGCAAAAGTACCAGTACCACAACCTAGTTCACGGACTGAAACAGGATTGGGATGCACAAGCCACAAAAGTTCATCGGTAAACGTTGACCACATGCCATAATCAACGTGCGACATGATAAAATCGTAGCCTTTGGCAATTGCGCTATAAGGTACAACACCTTTCAGTTTATCTATGTCGATTGTGTCCATACTCATTAAAGCGTTAGATTTGTTCTCGGGGCAACCCTTGTTGATGTTCTATATGTTAGAGGCTAACAGAATTCATGCCAGCAATACGCCGTCGCCGGCAATACGTACAGGTTAATTCTGCACTTTCATCAAGTTTCGCTGGCGAACAATATCCAGCGCGAGATAGATTGCACTCCGCATGCTTTCGGGAGACGCCTGCCCTTTTCCAGCAATGTTGTATGCAGTACCGTGGTCTGGCGAAGTTCGTACAATTGGTAAACCAGCGGTGTAATTAACACCATGTCCAAACGCAATCGTTTTGAATGGAATTAACCCCTGGTCATGATACATGGCCAAAACTGCGTCGTAGTTCTTAAACCCACCTACGGCAAAAAAGCCATCTGCAGGAAACGGCCCAAAAACAAGATGCCCTTGCTCACAGCCGGCCTCTATCGCCGGCATAATGGTATCCAGCTCTTCCCTGCCCAACAATCCGCCATCTCCGGCATGCGGGTTTAAGCCCAATACCGCAATCCTTGGCCGATCCACAGCAAAATCATTGATCAAGCTGCTGGAAAGAATATTTACCTTTTCGAGGATTGCTTCTTTCGTGATTTTCTTGGGTACATCCCAGATGGGCACATGCTCAGTAACAAGCCCCACACGTAGTTCAGACGAAACCATCATCATCGTGTGAGATTTCGAGTGGGTCCTGCGCGCGATAAATCCTGAATGGCCTTTGTTCTGGTAGCCGGCCAATGAGATCGCCTCCTTGGAAATTGGCGCAGTAACCATGGCATCAACAGCATCATCGAGGCAGAGGTCTACTGCTTTCTCAACGGCTTTCATAGACAACGCGCCACCCAGTGTGGTTATCTCACCAAACTGTACAGTAGACGCTTCACCTTCAGCGATATCCAGGACATTCAGTACGTTATCTTCGGCAACGCAGGCTGCAATATCTCTTACCACGTTGAGCTTAATATCTGCCAGGTCCAATCGCCCCTGGTGTAAGCGCAATACGTTTGCATCTCCAACAAGCAGTGGATCCACATACTTTAGCAAACGGCTGTCCTGAAGACTCTTTAGCGTCACTTCAGGGCCGATGCCATTCGGATCCCCCAGCGAAATCGCAATACGGGGTTTAGTTTTCATCTATAAAATATATCAAAGGCCAATGCTGGCCTATTTTTTCTTTCTGGGGCTGGCGTACGCTCGCAAGTATTCAACAAGAAGCCTGACACCAAAGCCACTCCCCCCTTTCGGGCGGTACGGCCTGGGCTCATGCAAAAATGCCGGGCCGGCAAGGTCTACATGAATCCACGGATAGTCTACAAAATGCTCAAGGAATTTGCCGGCAGTAATCGAACTTCCTTCCCGTCCTCCTACATTCTTTATGTCTGCCACATCACTTTTCAGTTGATCAGCATACTCAGCATACATCGGCAAGCGATGTACTAAATCTCCACTCTCCCGTCCGGCTTGTTCGATCGCTTCGATGCGTTCTTTCTCGCCGGCCGTTTCATTTGTCATTACCGCTGCCACAGACCGTCCCAGGGCGATTACTGCGCCACCGGTTAACGTGGCAAGATCAAATACCAACTCGGGTTTGTAGGTCTTTGCATAAGAAAGCGCATCTGCCAATAACATGCGGCCTTCTGCGTCTGTATTCAAGACCTCTACCGTTTTGCCAGAGTGCATCTTGATCACATCGCCAGGGACGTACGCATTTACACCCGGACGATTGTCGGTAGCCGGCACCATGCCAACCACATGCACGGGCAGCGCAAGTCGTGCAATGGCCTCCATAGCGCCAATAACCGCAGCAGCACCCCCCATGTCACATTTCATGTAGTCCATGGAGCTCTTGGTCGGCTTGAGTGATAGCCCGCCTGTATCGTAAACCACGCCTTTCCCGATAAGCACAATCGGCTTTTCGTTGATCGGGTTTTCAGGCATCCAGGTCATCACACTGAAGGTAGGAGGCTCCAGACTGCCCAGATTTACCGCGAGCAAGCCTCCCATTTTTTCTTCTTCGATAAGCGCCTTATCCCAAACCACTGCCTCATACCCGTGCTTCTTGGCAGACTTCTCGATGGCCTTGCCCAGCAATGTTGCAGATTGATCATTCGGTGAGGTGTTTACCAGGTCGCGTGCTGAGTTGACGGACTCAGCAATGATTCGCCCTCTTTCAGCACCAGATCGGCTTGATTTTTCTTGATCGACCGCGTGTATTACGAGGCGTTGAGGACAGCCGTTTTCCTCTTTACTTTCTGTTTTGTAGAGATCAAAACGATATGATCCGAGCACAAAGCCTTCTACAAGAGCCTGGGTCGTCGCATCTGAATCGAGTCCTCCTCCCGGCATCATGCAAGCCACGGTTTCAGCTTTTAGCTTACTGGCCAGTTGTGCACCTTCTGAAGCTGCGCGGCGAATCTTTTCATTGTTGATTGTTGCCACGTCACCCAATCCCAACAAAGCAATTCTTTTCGCTCTGGATTGCTCGGGGTACAGTACAAGACTTTGCCCGTCTTTTCCACCAAAGTCATCTACAGAACGTCCAACTACTGCACCAAATATCTCAGTGAGTTTTTTCCGTTCTTCATCTATGATCGACTCGCTAACAGGAATGAGTAATAATTCTACATCCAATTCTGAAATAGGAATCGTTGTTACAGATACTTTCATAAGCCGCACTATACGCTTTCTATTCTTTTATTTCTTGCGGAGCCTCTTTGGGTGATGTTCGCATTGATCGATCAACTGCTCTTTTCTCAGGGGCATCTGGATCAATTACACTTGCATCAACAACACGCTTTCGGCATCCTAACGAATAAAATCTTCTGGTGTTAATTCATCTTCAACTTGCACGCTCGATTCATCTATATCGATGAAATCTGGAGCAGCTGCCATAACCAGTTCAATGGTTTTTTCAAGCGGTTTCTTTACAAATGCACCTGATGCATTACGATGTCCACCGCCTCCAAAAAATTGCGCCCATCCATTTACATGAATGTCTGCTGTGGATCTGAAACTAACCTTGGTGCCTTTTGCTGTTTCGAGAAAAATCAGGCCGGCTTTTACGCCTTCAATTGAGAGGACATAATTGACAAAACCATTGGTCTCATCAGAATCTGCCTGGAGCTCTTTGAGCATTCTGCGCGAGATGACCATATAGCCAACTTGCCCGTCGTACTTCAATGTTATGGTGCCCAACGCTTTTGACAACAAGCGCAAGCTTCCAATCGAGCGGGTATCGTAAATAGCGGTATGAATGGGTGTGGGTTGTATACCGCCACGCTCCAGAATATCTGCAACAACATGGTGCAACGCCGGCGTAACTGCACTGTATTTAAACGAACCAGTATCGGTTACAATCGCTGCATATAATGCGGATGCAATGTCTGCATCTATCAGCTCAAGTTTGCCGGCGCCATCAATCAATTCATAGACAAGCTCACCGGTAGATGAAGCTTTATCTTTCAGATAGACTTCGTCAAACCAGTTTTCGGGATTTGTATGATGGTCAACCAAGTATTTGGTGGCTGCGCTGTTATCTATTAAAGGCGTGATATCGCCTAGCCTGTTGCGCGCATTGGCATCCATGATAACAACAGCATCAACGCTATTGATGCGCTCTCGCTGGTCGATGGAGCCGTCAAAAACCTCAATCCGATCTACATGTGTGAGCCATCCCATGTTATCAGGAATGGGGTCACTATTGATCATGTGGACTTCTTTCCCCAACTTGGTAAGGAATAGGCCAAAAGCCAGCTGGGAGCCAATGGCATCTCCATCCGGCCTCACATGAGTGACCAGACAAAAGCGCTGTTTCGACAACAAGCTGGATAAAAAAGAGTCCGACATTCTATTCGTTTAGCTTAATTTTTTAGCCCCTTCCTTACGCTGTCTTACCCTAAATGTTCGTTATTTAACCGCTATTATGTTTATACAAAAGCTTGATGATTGTACTACAATTGTAGCCGGCGACCATACCATTCTGAAAGAAATTCTGCATCCAGACAAAGCGGATCTATCCATTCGTTATAGTCTCGCACATGCCATGGTACCTCCAGGCGCTACTTCTATACCACACAAATTGGTCGCGTCCGAGGTCTACTATATCCTTTCAGGAGAAGGACGCATGCATATCGATGAAGAGGAAAAAGCCGTGACCACAAGCGATACAGTGTATATCAAACCCGAAGCCGTTCAGTGGATTGAAAACACCGGCGCAGATCCGCTTGTCTTCCTTTGTATTGTAGATCCTCCGTGGCGGGCAGAGGGGGAGATGGTGGTTTAGGGTTTAGGGTTTAGGGTTTAGGGTTTAGGGTTTAGGGTTTAGGGTTTAGGGTTTAGGGTTAGGAGTGTTCAGAAAAATTCCGAATCGATCTGTTAGAGTTAATTCCCAGGATTCGCTTGGATTTCAAAGTGCGAAAATAGCCGATTTTGGACGATCATAGCGCTTCTAGTTTTGCTCAAAAAGCTCCAATTGTAACGAACATGTTTTTTCTGAACATTCCTAGTTTAGGGTTTAGGGTTTAGGGTTTAGGGTTTAGAGTTTAGAAAGATTTCTCTAACCCTTGTGAATTGCCATTCATAATTTGCGATTTACAAGGGTTTCTTCTGCCCTGAGCGCCGGAATGTACATATAGGCACACAAAAGAGAAGCTTTTGCGCTCTTCTCTCCCCCTCTCCCTGCTTCGCCGATCCCTAAATCGACTCCTTGATTTTCTTGCCGATGTTTTTCAGAGAGTCGCCGATTTTATCCACAACATCCTCTTCTTGCTTTTCTTCGGCAGTTGTGCCGGCGTCTCCTTCCATTGCGAGTTGCTTTAGAATCATATCGAGTTTGCCGTGCACATCAACCATTTCGTCTTCTACAAGCTTCCGGAGCGTACCTATGCGGGATTCCTCTTCGTTGCTTGCCAATTTCCGCGCTTTTTCTACTTCGCTGTTTTTGCGCCGGCTTTCGAAAAAGGCACTGGTTTGGGTTTTCCAGACAAAAAACAGATACAGTACACTGAGGACACAGATGACCCCCAGCATGAAGAGTCCAATGGGTATATTGATGGAAGTTACAAGCAGGCTTAGTGTAACCGGCGTTGTAAATTCGGTCCAATTAATTGCTGCAATCAGCAGTACTAAAAACAGGATGACGAAAAATACTAACGTTCTTGCTTTCATTGTTCTAGTAAATAATTCTTTGGTCTGAAGATCTCCGTATCAGCTGGTAACCTGTTCTCTTCCTGAAAGAGCATCAATCACAGGAAGATCAATTGCTTCAACGGTCATTACAACAGAACAGCAAGATTATATAATAATCTTTATAGATAGTAAGCCTACGGGTGATTAAGCTCAAGCAAACAGGCGCAAATTTCGTTGGAAATTACTTTTACCCATCAAGAGACATGACACAAATAAGCCATGGAAATGGGTGCTGCATTAGGGTGTGTGGACAATTAGCAGGGAAAAGAGCATTCGATGGCATTTTTGTTCAGATCAAGGCGCTTTTTGAGTTCGATGCAGCGCATCGGGCGCAAAAAGGAACGCAGATATGGGCAAAAAGGGCGCACAATGCACCTCGGAAATAGATCGTAGTCAGGTTCTAAAAGGTGTCGCTGCAATAAGTGTCCCTGGGTACGGATAGCGCGATTGGCAATAAAAGGCTCCCGCACAACGCCGCGCATTTGCCGGGATATCCCCGCGCAAAAGTTTATTCAAAAGGATATGCAAAATGGATAAAGACGAGCTTAGAAACTGTTGAGATTTAATCTTCACATTGAGTGAGCGATCTTTTGGTGCTTTTGAATCCCCCTTGGTACTGAATCACCTTTCACGCGTGATCGATAGCGCCTGCTGCAATCCTGCCATAGATCATAGACAGGTTCTTATCCAGACTGTATATCCAGGCAACACTTCCCCAACAATCCAAACTTTTGCCTTTTAACTTTC
>JBGCEN010000415.1:0-8272 GCA_045106435.1 Rhodothermales bacterium | reverse complement strand
TGTCCAGCATTGGGCAGAAATGCACTATAGGGTTCGTGGTACTGACCCGACAAAATCGTTGTAAAACCCTGCTGCCGGGGGTCATCAGAACGTTTATACAACTGAATTTCATTAAGACGTTCCTGGTCGTGACAAATCATGCCCTGGGAACCGTGAACCTCCCAACGTAAGCCGCACTTCCGCCCCCAGGCTACCCGGCTGACACGCAGAGTTCCCTTGATACCACTGGCAAAATGGACCAAAGCCATGCATACATCATCATTGTCTACCGGTAAAGATTGTTCCGGGTATTGCGGATCACACCGTTCCTTATAAACCGTATCATAATCACCGACTAACCGAGCAACCTCACTACCTGTCATGTAGTGCGCCATGCTCACAAGGTGACACATGACATCTGCATTTGCACCGGTGCCTGACGCCTCCCGGCTCATGCGCCAACTATGCGGTCTGTCCGGATCGGCCTCATTGTCAACATCGTAAACTCCATGGAACCCAGTGACCCGGCCAATCACACCCTCTTCAATCAGGTTTCTTGCAGACTGTACCAATGGGTTTTGAGTATAGTTATATCCCAACATGGTTTGACAGTCGGAGTCACGGGCTGCTGCGAGCATTTCCTCGGCTTCCAATACGCTGGTGGCCATCGGTTTCTCGCACCATACATGCTTGCCCGCTTTTAAAGCGGCTACCGAAATTTCCTTGTGCAACGAATTGGGTACACAGACCGATATCAGCTCAATCTTGGGGTCGTTGATTACCTCGATGTAATTCGTCGTGGCACGGGCAAAGCCCATTTCAACACGTTTTGCTTCGGCCACCCGGGCATCGATATCGCAGATCATTTCCCGCCGCGGCCTCAAACCATCGCCAAATGCAGTACCTGCCGCTGCGTAGGCCAATGAATGGGCCTTGCCCATAAATGCGGTGCCTACCACACCAACGCCTATTTCTTTCATTAAAGTATCTCTTTTATAACCTTAAAATCTGTATTGTTGCTGCCAACTACCTAAATAAAATAGGAAAACCAGCTGAACAGAGGGGTATTCACATGGTCGCGGCGTCAGAGGTTCAATGAGCCGAAGCGGCCCTGTTACTGCTAAACTGTACTCCCGAGAGAACTCTCAAGTTGTGCGAGCTCCTGGCCGCCTGCCATCATGTACTGCAATTCTTCTGCGCTAATTTCGCCGCGTTTGGCGGTGCCCAGCGTCTGTCCGCGGTTGAGAACGGTAAAGCGATCGCCTACCGCCATGGCATGTCGTACATTGTGCGTGATCAGCACCACACCTATACCTTGGTTGCGCACCTTGTCGACGGTTGCCAGCACATTGGATGTCTGGCGCACACCGAGTGCCGAGGTCGGTTCATCGAGGATCAGCACCTTGGCCCCAAAATGTACGGCCCTGGCAATTGCCACGGTCTGACGCTCACCTCCCGAAAGTGTACCGACAGCCTGATCAGGAGAACGCAGGTTAATACCCATCTCCTTCATCTTGGCCATGGTGATTTCATTGGCGGTCTTGTGGTCGAAGAAACTGATGCCGGCGATCTTTTTCACCGGTTCGTTGCCCATAAAAAAGTTGCGCGTAACCGACATCAATGGAATCATCGCCAGATCCTGATACACGGTAGCAATACCGATGGAGATAGAATCACGCGGATCCTGAAGATCCAGCGGTTTGCCCTCAAAATAGATCTCTCCGGCGGTCGGTTTGTACACCCCTGACATGGTTTTAATCAGGGTTGATTTACCCGCACCGTTATCGCCAAGCAGACAATGACATTCACCGGGTACCAGGTCGAGAGAAACGCCTGACAAGGCAATGACCGAGCCAAAATGCTTCTCGATATTCTTCATTTCAATGATCGACTTGGTCATGCTACCTCTCCCCGGTGATCATTCGACGTATATAGGTGTTCAGGATCACCGCCAACAGCAGGATGACGCCGAGAAACACCCTGAACAGCGAGCTTTCCACTCCGGCAAAGAACAAGCCCTGCTGCACCACACCAAAAATGAGGGCGCCAAGGGCCGCCCCTATCACTGAGCCGTAACCGCCGGTCAGCAGGGCGCCGCCGATAACTACGGAGATGATCGCCTCGAACTCTTTTAACAATCCCCGGTCCGCCCCGGCGGAACCGAATTCCATGACCTGCGCGGTGGCAAATATACAGGCGCAAAAGGCGGTGAACATAAACATCAGTATCTTGACGCGTTTGACCGGCACGCCGACATAGGATGCGGCCCGCGCATCACCGCCGGAAGCAAAAATCCAGTTACCAAATTTGGTTTTGGTCAGCAGCAAATGGCCAAAAATGATCAGTACGATGGCCCAGATTATCAGCATTGGTATGCCTTCAATAACCGGTTTGCCCTTTTTGATGCCACGGGAGAAGGTTTCGATCCAGCCGTTTTCTCCCATCCATGTAAATAGCCCAACCAAGACCTTGCCGCCGAAAAGTGGCGCCAGCCAGTCGCCCTCGGCAGCATCCCTCACACCACCGATAATGGTTTTCTTGGTGGTGGCGATGGCCGAAAAAATGGTCAATCCCCGCAAGATAAAAAGAAAGGCGAGGGTAACGATGAAACTGGGCAATCCGGTTTTAATCACCAGCCAGCCGTTTAAGGCGCCAACACCCATGCATAAAATAAAGGTCAGAATAATCGCCAGCCATATGGGCAGGCCCATGCTGACGGATAATAAAGCGATACTCATGCCGGCAAAACCGATCATTGATCCTACCGACAGATCAAATTCGCCGGCGATCATCAGCAAACAGGCGCCAACCGCGATGATGATGAATTGAGCCGAAACAATTGACCAGTTCATCACACCGGTAGGGGAAAACATGCCAGAGTCTCTGGCGGTCAGGAAAAAGAAGAAAAAGACCAGAATGGTACCGAATATACCCCCAAGCTCTGGACGAATAAGTGCCTGATGAAACCTGGAACGCTGCTTTACACGTTCATCATTCACTGATTTTGTTTGCTGGCTTTGCGTCATAAAAATGCTCCACTGCCACATGCAGGCAAAATGGGAATAAAGTCGGCGGCCGGTGAATGACGGCCGCCGACTTTATTGTTTAACGGTACTTTCCCGCGTACTTTTCGACGAGTTCCAGGCCCTCTTTGGTAACAAAGCCTGGTCCGGAATTGATGTTGTTGCCAGGCAATACACCGAAACGGTCATAGTTGGCCAGTACGACAACAGGCAGATAGGCTTGCAAGAAGGGTTGCTGATCGATACCCCATTGGATGATACCCGACTTGATGCCGTTGACGATTTCAGTGCCAAGATCAAAGGTGCCGAAATAAATGTCGCCGGCCATGCCGTTTTCTTTCAGCGCAGCAATGGTTGGATCAGCAGAAGTTGGCCCCAGTGTCAGAATGGCTTCGGTTTTCGGGTTGGCCGAAAGGTATGCCAGTACACGGTTTTTAATTTCCGCAGGATCCTGTCCACTATCCAGCATGGAGTTACCCAATTCGACACCCAGCCCATCGGCAAAACCACGGCAGCGCTCGGCAACAACGGTGTTGGAGATAACATGATTGACGCACACGAAAGAGTTGATGCCATCTCCCTTGGCGCGCAGACCCGCTGCGTAACCCGCATCATATTCAGGCTGGCCGACAAACATCAGCGCGCCCACTTCACGGGTTTGCTCCGGAGTACCTGAGTTCATGATAATGACATTGACACCCTGGGCAACCGCATTCTTGATCGGGCCACTCAGCACATCGTAATCAGCCAATGTGGTGATGATACCATTGGGTCGAGAAGCAGTTGCCTGCTCTATGATGCGGGCCATATCCGCCAGGTCCCCCGTTGGGGGATTGCGGTATTCGACAGTGACTCCCAGCTGTTCACCAGCCAGCTCGATACCGTTCTTGATGGTATTCCACCAGCTATCCGAATCAGGAGCATGACTAACAAGTACGTATCTTTCACCTTCCGCTGAGGCGCTGGTAGGAAGCATTGCCAATGGTGCAGCAATTGCAATGAACAAAGTCGCGACTGCTAATAACTTGATTGTTTTCATAACTCCTCCTGTTAGAATGTTTGTTAGTAAAAACCTTAATTCGTTTGAATTGTAAGGTTCACCCCTTCCTCCCTGCCTTCAGGCGGGTGGCTTAAAACGAGCAGTTTGAATATAATATTTGGCATGGAATACCGTCAAAGCAGTCATACCAAGTACTAAATTGGGTACCATTCCAAATAGGCCACGAAATACCGTTATCAGACTCTGTATGAGAAGCTGGTTAAACGAGTGATAAAGCTTGTATGTCAAGGCGAAATGTTCGAGATGCAAATATTGAGTGAAATTGTCAGCAAGGATCACACCCAATTTCTTGTTACCGCACTGCCGAATTTATCTCCACCGAATCATTATCACGTCGGATTCAAAACCGAACATCGCCTAAAATATTAGAACAATCAACTCAAGTTAGAAAGTGATAGTAGAGCCATTTGCAAAACAATCTTTTCGCCCAAACTCTGCGTTATGCTCAAAATTTTATCCTCGGAATATCAATCATATGCCTGTGGTAAAATTTCTCGCATGCCTTGATTTTGAACGAAAATCTTAGTTTTGCGAAAGGCTCAGTAGAGAAGACATTTTTGGGAAGGAGGCCATTTCTGCCTAAAAGCCGGAGAGCTCTAGTAAATCCGAAAGGCTTAGACGAACCCAAAAAATTTCTCTGCTCTTCCTTTTATAGAACTTTTCCTTACAATCACTAGATGTAACATTTAAAATTTTTATTTGCAACAGATACCATAATGAAATAAATATTTCAAAAAACAACTTCTTTATATTATACTGGCCTAATTAACGACTAGTCAGCGTTCACCCAAACGCTGCAGCCTTGAAGGCCTGAAAAAATGGGTAAGTTCTTGAAGACAATAGAATCACAATCCCGGATTTTATGAACCAAACACCGCCCAGGGTATTTAACGAGCTGCAATTGTGGCTGAAGACTCATTATGTCTCCCTGCCCAAGAAGCTGCAGAGCGTTGCCATGTTTGTGTTGAATAATCCCGGCGTAGTCGCCATGAATACGATCGCAACTATCAGTAAACAGGCGAACGTCACCCCTTCGGCCATGGTGCGCTTTGCGAAATCGTTGGGTTATCAAGGCTTTAGCGACATGCAGTCAGTATTCCAGGAAAGTATGCGGCATGTTCCGCAGCCCTATGCCGAGCGCCTTCATAGTCTCGATGACTCCCGACGAACCGGACAAACCGAGTTGCACCGCTTCGGTCAAGCGGCCAGCCTGTCCCTGAACAGAATGCTGAAGCAAGTTGACGAGGCAGCCATACTGGAGGCAGGTGAACTGTTGGCAAAGGCCAGGACGATTTATATTGCGGGCCAGGGGCGTGCAGCCCCAGTAACTACCTATCTGTACTACACCTTCGTTAAAATGGGCATCCAAGCCATCCTGGTAAACGGTACGGAAGTCGAAATGGTAGACAAGTCGCGCCTTATACGCAGTGAGGAAGCCATGGTTGCCGTCAGTTTCAGCCCCTATACCGCGAACACCTATGAACTCGTTGATATATGTCTATCACAGCAGGTTCCGGTGGTGGCCCTGACCGATTCGACCCTGAGCCCCATTGCCAGATCGGATGATCTTCATCTTGTCGTGCTGGAGGAGGAAGTGGGCGGGATACGCGGACTGTCCGCAACCATGTGCCTGGCCCTCGTTCTGGCAGTGGAAACCGGCAAGTTTATGGTACAAAAGGATTAGCCCCGGCTGAATATGTAAAGCTATTCTGGAATAAATATTTCATTACAAAAAAAACGAAACAAAAATTTACCTCCGAATCTCTCACGGCAACGTCTTCGGTAGCCTGGAGAAGCAGCCAGCCAGTTTCCGCTGCCGTTTAAGTCGGCAGGCAAAAGCGCTGAAGGTCTGGTCAACTGGCTGCTCAGGCATACGGTCGAGATATTGTGCCCTTACCGGCTCGATGACAGCGAGGAATTGCAAGTCAAAGGAACTGTGTAGAGGCTCACGGTTTCAGACTTGACGGCCAGAGGTTGGATGTAAAGATAATTGTGCAAGGTTCCCGGAAATAACCCCAACAGGAGGTCGCCGAAATGGAAACAACCCGTTTAACCACTGCCCAGGCCTTGGTAAAGTTCCTGACCAATCAATTCGTTCGTCTTGAGGACGGCAGCGAACAGCCGCTGTTCGCGGGTGTCTGGGCAATCTTCGGCCATGGCAATGTCGCCGGTATCGGGGAAGCCCTGTATCAGGTAAAGGATCGGTTACCTACCTACAGAGGGCATAACGAGCAGAGCATGGCGCACATCGCAATCGCTTTTTCCAAGGCACGTCAACGTCAGCAGATCATGGTTGCGACATCCTCGATCGGCCCTGGCGCCACCAACATGGTTACCGCAGCCGCAGTGGCGCATGTAAATCGCCTCCCTTTATTGCTGGTCCCCGGCGATGTGTTTGCCTCAGGTCTACCTGATCCGGTATTGCAACAGGCCGAGAACTTCCACGATGGCAGTGCCACGGTGAACGATGCCTTTCGCCCGGTAAGCCGCTATTTCCATCGCCTCACCCGCCCGGAACAATTGATCCAGGCGCTGCCGAAAGCCATGGTGGCGCTCACCGATCCCGCTCAGTGCGGCCCAGCCACAATCAGTGTGTGTCAGGATGTACAGTCGCTGGCCTTTGACTATCCCGAGGCCATGTTTGAAAAACGGGTATGGAGATTACGCCGCCAGGCTCCCGACAGTTACGAACTGGCACAAACACTTGGAGCTGTCAAAGCGGCAAGAAAACCCCTTATAGTGGCCGGCGGTGGGGTGCGCTATTCATTGGCGGAGGCCGAACTTCAAGCCTTTGCCGAAAAGCACCGGATACCTGTGGTGGAAACCCAGGCTGGCAAATCATCATTGGTCGCCGGGCATGAGCTTAATTTTGGGGCGGTTGGTGTCACCGGCGTAACGGGTGCCAACACTCTGGCCAGTGAGGCTGACCTGGTCATTGCCGTGGGTACCCGATTACAGGATTTCATCTCCGGTTCCAATAGTTTGTTTAATGGACAGGTCGTTCAAATCAATGTGCAGCCAATGGATACCGCCAAGTATCGCGCCCTCCCCTGTGTAGCAGACGCACGACGAGGGCTACAATTACTATCGAAAGAGTTATCTGGTTACCAGGCCAACGCTGAGTGGGTTTCACGAGCCAATCAAGTAAGGGCTGAATGGCGTGAAGTGCAAAAAGACATACTGGCGGCCGAAGCAGAAACGACTATCCCCAGCGATGCCCAGGTAGTTGCTGCTGTCAACCAGAGTGTGTCCGATCAAGCGGTTATCGTTGCGGCATCGGGGAGTCTGCCGGCGGAACTGCACAAGCATTGGAACAGTGCCGCTGTCGGTGGCTACCATTTGGAGCACGGTTATTCCTGTATGGGATACGAGATATGCGGCGGCGTTGGTGTCAAGCTGGCTGAACCGGAGAGAGAAGTCGTTGTAATGGTGGGTGACGGTTCTTACTTAATGATGAATTCAGATATTGCCACCGCGGTCAGTCTCGGCTTACAGATGACCATTGTGGTGCTGGACAACCGTGGGTTCAGCTGTATCAATCGACTGCAGATGGCCACCGGCGGCGCCAATTTCAATAATCTTCTGCGCGACACCCGTAACGCAGGACTCGCCGATATAGATTTCGCCGCGCATGCCGGCGCCATGGGCGCCAAATCGCTGCAGGCAAAAAACATAGGTGAGCTGAAAAAGGCTGTCGCCGCAGCTTCACAACATCCCGGGGTCAGTGTCATCGTCATTGATACTGACCCGATGCATTCCTCGCCCGGCGGCTGCTGGTGGGAAGTGGAGGTGCCGGAAGTCTCGGTGCGCGATGAAGTTGTCGACAAGCACAAGGCTGCAGTGGCTGCGCGTCAGGAAGAAAGAGGTTATTAAGAAGAGTCGCTTGCAGATCAAACCGGCCAGCGGCTAAATACACCAGCGGGTTTACCGATGATCGCAGACTGGATAAAGGCTGAGCACGATGGACAGAAACGTGGTGCTGGTAGCTGAGTGTTATGACCTGGTAGGCGCACCGCACGGTTACACCAGTCATCACCTTGACTTCATGGCTGGACCCGTTCTTGAATGTCGTTCCACAGCGATCTTGCGCAAGAATGGATTTTAACTCCAGCGGAACAATACCTATGAAACTAAGATTTGGCATGTCCCCGATCTCGTGGACAAACGATGATCTTCCTCAGTTAGGCGGGGATACCACACTGGAAACCTG
>JBGCEN010000414.1:0-7193 GCA_045106435.1 Rhodothermales bacterium | reverse complement strand
ATCAATGGTCCGGTCAGTTTTTCAAGGCTTCTTTCAATGATTATAACTCAAAATGGCTATTTCAAAGGATTTAGAGACCGTAATACATTAAGTGCAACTTAGCTAAATCGCCAAGTTTGATTTAACGCCGGCTCAAATGACTGAACTTTTGTCTCTTTAGAATGGTCAGGGCAATTGCATTTAAATAGTGCTGATTATAAACAATTAACAGGTCTCGCCTTAGACCTAGACAAATCAGCAAAGAAGTGCGCGGGGATATCCCCGCGCAAAAGTTTTTGCTCAACAGGGTGTTAAAAGTGGATAAAGCTGTATTCCGATTATACAACGGAGCAACGCGTCACAGCAGTAAATAAGATTCAGAACAATTTTAAATACAATTGCCCTGGATGCAGAGTCAGATGTTACATGGGAGTTACTCAATACTTACCGGACTATTGGTAACGTCAGTTATACCAATCTCTACTTCGCAGTCAACTGCTTAATAGGCGTGAGCAGCACCATTCTGAATTCAACCTCAGAGCCTTCGGCTTGCAGGGCAATCTGGCCTTTGTTTACTGTTGCGTTGTAGCCATCATTTACCAGGTCTCCGTTTACCCATGCGCGGATGGTGTTGCCTACGGTTTCGATGACCATTGTATTCCATTCGCCAACCGGGTTTTCAGAGCCGTCGATCAGGTTTAAGACGCGTCTTGCCTTCCCTTCGGTAATGCCCCATGATTCCCTCGGGCCGCGTCTTTCTACCATGTTGTCGACTTCAATATCTTCCACAATCACCCAGAAATCGCCGGCGTTCTCGTGCATCATTTGTACTTCTATAGACTTGGGAAACATGCCATACAGGGATCGCGGTGTGGATGCGTGTACAAGTGTGCCGGCGTTGCCTGGTGTCGCCGAAAATCGGTACTGTACTTCCAATCTATAGTTTTGGTAGATGGCGTCTGTAATCAAATGGCCCTGGGGTTCGCCGGCGCTTACCAGCAGACCGTTCCGTACAAAGAAGGGGGTCTCCAAATTTGCAACAGTATCCATTGCCGGCACATCTACATGCCATCCTGTGAGGTCTTTGCCATTAAATAGTAATTGTGACTGGGCATCGGATTCGTGCGTAAATGCGAGTAAGCACAGGAGGATTAAAAAAGATTTCATTGCTGGGTAGTGGATTATGACTTGCGGCAAAATAGTGGGGAATTACAGCATTGCCGGATATGCCTGTCTACTTCAAAGCTACGGATACGCTGGCCGTTGAGCAAGCAGATCCAGTTTTAACCAACATTGGGTTGTTTGCTAAAATAGTGGCAGGTTTTGCAAATATTATGTTTAATCTATTAATTGTCAAAGAACTAGAAGCCGACAGCAAGTATTCAAACTATCTACTATTTGTTATGCCATTGCCACCCACGCATGATCTTCAAAAGCATATAACGCAAACGTATAATACCCTTCGTCTGGGCATAGGTGTAATCGCTGTGGTTTTTCCACTGGTATTATGGCTCGGCGGTTTGATGATTTTCGATATGGAAATGCAAGGTTCGTTGAGTGCTTATTATCACTTTCCGATGCGAAATGTGTTTGTTGGTGTTTTAATTACTGTTGGCTCGTTTCTTTATTTATACAAGGGATTTAGTAAGAAAGAGAACTACGCTTTGAATGCCGCCGGCATTTTGGCTGTAGGTGTGGCTTTATTACCAACCAGCCTACCCCTGCCTGAAGAAGTCCTTCCTGAAACGTACGCATTGATTAATGCAGAGGCGTTCACATCTCCATACTTCCATGGCTCCTGCGCCATTGCATTCTTTATACTGATTGCATACGTATGCATCTTCAGATCCAAAGATACGCTGGATAAATTTACAGCAGACGAGGAAAGTAAAAATCGTTATATGCGTACGTATAAAGTCATTGGGGTGTTAATGATAGCACTGCCCCTGCTAACATTTGTGATGGCAGAATTCTTACAACCTGAGTCCAAGGTTGTAATATTTGCCGTAGAAGCTGTTGCGGTTTGGGTGTTTGGTGCATTCTGGGTGACAAAAAGCTTCGAGCTAAAGCGGCAGACCGAAAGTGTTGAATACGAAGTGTTCGCAAGCACTGAATAACTTTCTGGCAGCAGTTTCTAGTAGCCAAAATTGAAAGCTATCTCATGCGCGTAATTAATCTGGTTACGGCAAAGTGCTCCCCTGTGATTCGCACGAAGTACATGCCGGCGGGTAAAGCCTTGCGATTGAATTCGAAGTCGTATTTGGCAGCGGCAGGCATGTGCCCATTTTGTAGTACCTGAATGCGCTGGCCGAGCACGTTAAAAACTTCTATTGCGATATGTTGTGGTGCTTCAACTGTTAGTGAGAACTGGGTAGAAGAATAGAACGGATTGGGATAGGGTTGTGAAAGACTGAAGCCGCCGGCTTGTGGCAATTCCTGTTCGTTAGCAACGGAGACAGGTGTCAGATCATATAGATATGCGGCACCGCTCTGGCTGCCAAAATCATTGGCCTTGCTGGCTCCCAGCACTACGCGGTTGCCGGATATGGCAGCAGAAGCACCGAAGGTATCATTCGAGCCACCGTCACTTGCTGTAAGTTTGACCTCCTGTGCCCATTTGCCATTTGCTGATCTCAAAAATACGTAGGCAGAACCTACAGACTCACCCATCAGAGGGTCGCGCCACGAAGATATCAGTGCACGGTGCTCTGAGAGTAAAACCCGGAAGCCAAAATGCTGTGTAAAGGTAGGATCGTCAGGTCGCAGCTCTGTTGTTTCGGTCCATGTGCCATTTGCTTGACGGTCAAAAATATAGGCGGTACCTGTAAGGATACCATTTACTGTGGCTGTGTTTGCCCCTACTGCTATTCGATCTCCCCGAACTGCCACCGAAACACCAAATGAATTCTGCGGGTTTTCTGGTGCGATTTTATCCACTTCGACCCAGTTTTCCCCTTGTAGTTCAAAGATGTAGGCAGCAAAAGGGGCTCCTACAACAGCACGTTCTCCATCCAGTGCAACCGACAGACCTACATTGGAAAATGCCGCGATATCCGCCGGCAATAGTTCAGCCGTTTCAAGCCATGTACCATCTGATTGTCGCTCGAAAATGTACGCGGCACCGCTCGCTGTTGCCCCGTGTGCGTGTGCGTTTGCTCCAATCAATACCCGGTCTCCTGAAAGGGATATTGATCTTCCACCAAGTCCGTCATCACTCGCCCCATCACTTGCAAGCAATGACGCTACTTGTGCCCATATACCGTCATTTTGTCGTTCAAAAACAAAGACTTCACCAGTTTTAACGCCATTACTGAATCTTAGCGGAGCGCCAACAATGGCCCGGTCTCCTTCAAGTGCGGCAGCCGTCCCGAAAAGATCTCCAAAAGCCGCTGCTTCGTGCCTGAACATCGCTACTTCAGCCCAACTCCCGTTTCCTTGACGCTCAAAAATATATGCGGTGCCTGGCGTACGTAATCGCTGCACATCCTGTCCATCAGCGCCAACCAGTAGTCGGTCACCGGACAAGGAGACGGCACTTCCAAAGAATTGCTCTTGCGCTGCATCGCTTGCGAGCAGCTTGTGCTCCATGAGCGCTTGCCCGTTACTGGGCAGAACAAAGAGAAGAGGCAATAAAAAAACTAGACGACCTGATTTATACAGGCACTGATTGAGTCGCTGGAGTTTCATTGGAATTACTCTGATAAAATGCACGCCAGGATTAGCTAGCTGTGGATCCTGAATCAGCGCCCAATGACGTTGGGTCAGGGGGGAGAAATGGGCCGATCAGGTGGAACTTAGATGGGTCTTAATTAAGGAAAGGTATACCTATTTCAGCTCTGTAGCAAGAAAAAAGCGAAATGCATTTTGCAAGTTAATTGTCCACACGCCCTAGTCAGAGCTCCTAAAGGTGGAATAAAATACTCTGCGCCAGGGGTGTCCAAATGCCTGTTTTTATACCGAGCCTTCGCAGACCTCTTCCAGTCCATTCGTTACACGTAATTCTTAAATTATAAGAACCAGTGCCGGCATAAAAGGCATCGTATCCCCAGTAGCTTTGATCTGGAATCAGGACCACTTTGTCTACAGGGTCTTGTTGAAAAGAATCAAGAATGTAGTGGACAAGCTGATCGTATTGGGCAGGAGATAACACGACTGATTTTCGCGTCTTCGTTCTGGTTGGCCTGTTGCGATACGTGACATGCATGGCTGTTCGGCTGGTAAGAAAGAACGCCTTGAAGGCTGTGCTAAATTTTAAATCTGACCAGTTCGGTGTTTCCAAATAAAATCCTCTGTCTCCCCAGCCAAATGAGATATGACTTTTGTCAGCCAGGTCTCCATTTCTGAAATGCGCAAAAGGGAAATAGGTATGCCAGTCTATGGCCTCCGATTTTATAGGCAAGACGAAGTCTGTATGCACGCCGTTCGTTTCTACAAAGATTTCAATGCCGTCTTTGGCAGACGCGTTGTTTTCGCCTGTTGGTATAGCACCAAGCAAGAACGCGAGGAGCAGATAGGTGATGGGTAGAAATATAACTACGAGTACAATTCTGGTGGTATATGTTAAAATACTGCGCAGCATCGCATTATCAGATAGCGTCGTCTGAGTAAATCGGTTGGGCAAAATAGACTAAAAGGTATCAAAAAACCGCACATTTTCTTTTCTCTGAATGGAAAAATTGAAAGATGTGTATTCAGTCAATCTGCGGCATTGCTATCGAGATATAAAGCCGGCGTCATTCTGTTTTGAGTTGAAATCTATTAGATATACGATGTTCAAGGTCGATTATTTGACCAAACGGGTACTGATCTTGATAAGAGGAAAGGGCTTCGTTCCATACAATTCTGTACACGCCCGTTGGATCTACAACATCAAACGCAGGATCTGTATTGGTGTCGGGTGGGGCTCCCCATACCAGCAGACTGGTTTCCCATATCTCACCTTCGCGAATTTCAATAGGTGGACTTAGGCAGGTTTGCAGAAAAGGATACCAGGCAGCCTTCCATGTCTTTGCCTCAAACCGTTCTAGGCTGATGGAAAATGCACCGTTACAATTTGAATGATACACAGGGCCGCCTGTGAGATTCTCGTAGGTATAGGGAATTTCGACCATCAAGCCTCCTGATGCCTGCTCAAGTGTATACGAAAGGGCATTAGTTTGAATCAGTGGCTCCGGGTCACGTTCGAACGGGTCCGCGCTATCGCAACCGATCGTAGAGAGGACAATGACCAGGCAGGTGAATAATCGTAGCCGGGGCAAAAGTAATCTGGACAGGAAAGAGATTGGGCTTTTCATGGGACCAAGAAACTGTTTCGATTTGACGTGCACAAATGAGAGAGATGAGATTTTGAGTGATTTTGGATACGACTGTTAGAGCGCACAGCAGCGTTACGTGCGAAAAAAGCGGATTCAAAAGCACCAAAAGATCGCTCTTTCAATGTGAAGATCAAATCTCAACTGTTTCTAAAAGTAGGTAATTGTCTTCCAGGTAGAAAAAGCTCTGGCCCTTTATTCTTTTAATTCCCACTCATACAGCAGAAATTTCTGAGGGGCTTCTCCATCGGGAATAGAGGCAAAGCAAGCCTGGGCGGGTGTATTATCTGTGTCGGTACCGAGCCATGTATAGACGCATCCTCTTTCTTCGGCCACCGTGATCAGGGCCTTGATCAGCTTCCTGCCAATACCACGTCTCCGGTGCGTGGTTGCGACACCCACTTCGTTGATCCATAGTTGCGCCGGCTTATCGGGATGAAAATATTCAACCGCTGAGGCCATACCCACAACCGTTATATCATTAGCACTTTTGTTATCTATAGCCACAAACATGATGTGACGATCATCAGCCAGGAATGCCTGTAAATACTGAGGATTTATTTCCTGATCAAAAACTTCCGGGGCCAGATTGGATAACAGCGCTGTGTTGTCCGTGGTCAACAACTGGATTTCGATAGACATGGCATCAGAAAATTATTTACGCCGTTTGGGTTTCTTCGATTTTTTTGCAAGTTGCGCCACTTTAATGGCTTTTTGAGCCCATTTCTTTAACTCATCTACGTCTTCAAGCACATCAACCGGCACTTCGTAATACCTCATTGTTCGGCCATCACCGTATGGATTGAAGGGCCCCATGCCGGCTACTTCAAAATCTGGCTGGGTTGAATCGTCAACCTTGAAGAAAAGCCGATCACTCGATATCAAGGCAAAGAAATACGCTTCTGCATAGAGCCCAACACCACCGAACATGTTTTTTGCTGTGATGCTGGATACATGTGAGAGTTGCTCGATGACAAAACTTTTAAAGCCGGGTGAGACTGCCATGAGGATTCCTGCAGTTTGTTTTTAAGAGCACCTGTAGAATCAATCGTGGGCGTTAAATAGCTTCCGGGTATTTGCTTGAAGTTTATTGTATTGCCCTCTCGATATGAAAATTCTATGTTGTACGGGATTTTCAAAGCCGGATTGTACAAGTGTATGTTTGGGACCATAATCCCAACCAATGATTTTTTTGGTACTCAAATCTAAATCAATGAAATACCTGGTGTTTTTGTCTTCTCCAGGGTTCATGTTTAACACCGTTAAAATGTGTCTGGTTTGACGGTTTTTATCAAGACGTTACTCATTTTCTATCGTCACCGCGGTGCCATAAGCAAGCATTTCAGCGGCACCGCCCATAACGACTGAAGTGGCGAAGCGCATGGAGACAATTGCGTTTGCTCCCAGTGCTTTTGCGTCTTCCATCACACGCTGTAAAGCCTCTTCGCGGCTGTCTTGAAGCAGTTTCCCATAAGCACGAATTTCACCGCCAACCAGGCTTTTCAATGCTGCACCGATATCGCTTCCAAGGTGGCGAGCACGGATGGTGTTGCCCCGAACCAATCCGTGTGTGACTACAATCTTTTTGCCAGGAATTGTGGGCGTTGTTACAATCATCATAAGTTTTTCTGCCTCGTCAAGTAGAGTGAAGGATAATCGATTTTTGTTCGCAAAAGGTATACGTAAGGTATGAAAAAGGTTCTATTCATCTATAGTTTTGAGTAGTCAGTTCTCGGTTATCAGGTTTTGCTTTTTTATTGCTGGAAACTGATATCTGAAGACTGATAAATCCACCAATCGAATTTACACCTTCGTTACAACTCCGCTTTAGCTATTGTTAGCGATTGATTAGTTTAGCTATTAAACTCCTCATCGTTTCAGTCCAAGACACCTACTGTCCCC
>JBGCEN010000413.1:0-11551 GCA_045106435.1 Rhodothermales bacterium | reverse complement strand
TCGCCGCGCGAACTGGCCGTTCGGTTCACCGACACCCGCAGCTACTTCGTCTCCGAAGCCAGTGTTTACCGGCTTCTCACGGCCCACGACCTCCTCACCAGCCCCGCCTTCGTCGTCATCACGGCGGCCGACGAGTTCACCGACAACAACACCGCTAGCAACCAGCTGCGCGAGACAGCTGATACTTCTATCAAGGTGAACGGCTGGGGCTGAATCGACCTGCCGCACCGCCTCGGCGACTTCTCGCGTTGCGGGCGCGCTTGGAAGCTGTGCAGCACAATGAAGGCGTCTGACGTCACCGACACGCTCGAACTGGCGCTGGAAGCCTCGGGCTGCGATGAAGTCGCCGTTCGGCATAAACCGCGCCTGCTGTCCGACAACGGCGCCTCTTATGTCGCTGCCGATCTCGCGGAATGGCTCTCGGACAACGGCATGGGCCACGTTCGCGGCGCACCATACCATCCGCAGACCCAAGGCAAAATAGAACGTTGGCACCAAACACTCAAAAACCGTATTCTGCTTGAAAATTACTTTTTACCCGGTGATCTCGAACACCAAATTGAGGCTTTTGTCGATCACTATAATCATAATCGGTATCATGAAAGTCTAAAAAACCTCACGCCAGCAGATGTCTACTTCGGACGTGGGCAAGCAATCTTAGAACAAAGGGAAAGGATCAAACAAAAGACCACCGAGAAGCGGCGCTTGCAATTCCGCAAACAACCCGCATAATCTAACAAAACAGATGAGCTAAAATCACCTCTAAATAATCAGCTAACTAGTCTATAATTATATGACGACGCACAACCGTAGGCTTATGTACAAATTTCTGAAAGCATTTGTCAGCGCACCGGTTGAATTTGAAACTCCGTTTTTAAAATTCACTAATTGTTGCGTAATTTGATTGAATGCATTGTTAATATGGTTCCACGGTTTATTTCCAAACCGCTGGTTTACTGGGGACTGCGATAGCCATAATCAAAAGTTCTTTTCATCTGAAATGAATTCATTCAAAGATGTAATGTCGACAAACTTTTTAACACCGTTTAATTCACCAAGATCTACTTCGAATATGTACTTTCGATCAACCATGTATAGATAATCCTTCTACAAATCAGTCAGGCAGCGATAGCTAATTTTACTTACCCCAATATGGTGCTCGCCAGCCAGCGTCTAACGCTTCACCTTCGCTGCAGAACCAGCGTTCGCCTTTGTCTACACTAACTTTAGTCCGGCTATACCAAGGTGACCAAGGCGCGTGATATATTCTACCGTTGTTGCTTATGTTCCCCTTGATTGGGCAGCCTTCTGGCGCCTCCTGTGCGGCGAAACTCCACTTAGCGGCACGATAACCCCAAGGTGTTTGTGTTATTGCCTGAAATACCCCAATGCCCATCGAACTCGCTTTGTTCTCCTCTTCCACATACGTGTTGGAAAACTTCCTGAAAGCCCATGCAAGCCCTTGCTCAACCATGTGCCTATTAATTTCGATCTCGTCTGCGTAACATGTGGCTATTACACGACCAAAGTCATCTAAATCCAATTCGGTACATCTGATATTTTTTCCGAGTATGAACTCAGACAAATACTTCGTAGCAGCCTTGCCGCATTGCCATTTGTTCTTACTGTTCTTCTTATTACATTTCTGTCCATATTCAGGTGCATCAATACCCTCAAGACGATAAGTAACATTGCCTTTGTTCAGTGTATCTCCATCGACTACTGTAATTTCAGCTAAGGCGTAGCTATTGGAGATAGTAATTAGTGCCAGCAATGTAAGGGTAGCGATAAATGTTGAAGTAGCATTTCTGCAGCAGGTCATTTTAGTTGATGAATATTCTATAGCAGTCAAAACAGAAGCCTTAATGAAAACGAACAACTTATACATAAGCAATTTTTACCTGTATTACTATCGAATTACTATTCATATGTGTGTATATTCACAGATCGTTTTGAGAAAGGAACAGTATTATTTCTCAAAAACTCAATGACAGACCTAAAGAGTACGAATCCTGAGATCGATATTTACAGGCTACTGATATCCACACAACATACCAATCTTCGTATTTGGAATTATTGTTGCAAGTTTTCTTTGGATAAACCTTCAAGTTGTATGGACATCAAAAGCTAAATAACCTTAAGATACATTGCATTGTTTTACCTAATTTCGCGCGGGGGTTGAAAATGCGATTGAAGAACTTTCTACTGCTTGGTTTCTCCATACTTTTAGTTAGTCTGCACAGCCCAGCCGTAGCAGAACTGCGTTTGTCACTCAAACCTGATCCTATAACTGCGACGACAAGTTCAATCATTGCTATAGAAAAGTCTTCTCTCAGACTCGACATTAGTATCATTTACCCTGACGCCCTCAGAACCTATCCAGAAAATAGTGCACTAGATGATATTCTAAACACTACTCCAAGCTTTGATATGTCAACAGCTAAAAAAACAGCAGCTCAGCATTTTTCTATTGGCGTTGCAGGTGAAAACAGCATAAACCGCGGCAGCTCTAAGAGAATCACGAGCTTAGCAGAGAAAACCGACCTGTTTCAGATGGTTTCAGCGATACACGAAAAGGATTGGCGAGGCTATGGTGGAGGCTGGTTGGCTGAAGAAGGCGGTGGTCCGGTCTTTGGACCTCCACCTGAAGTGGTATTCTTAATTGAGGTTGACCTTCCTTCGGCCCATGCAGTTATCAACGCTCTCGACTCTGAGTTAAGAAATAGCAAAGAGCGTTATGGGGATGAACTTGATCTACTCGAATATAACGACGAGGCAATCGGGTGGATGCAGACTACTCTGCGAAAAAGTAGGATGCTCGACATCAAGCGAGCATCTAATGCACCATACAAAATTGAACCGCTTGAATTACGCTCTCGATCTGCACTTGGCTGGCTATATGAAGCAATGCTGTCTCTCACATCTCGCAGTACTTCTGCGGCCGCGTCACGTCCGTTAAGTGAATGTGTTTTAAATGACCAGAACATTATTTACTCCTTGGAAGGTAACAGTGAAAATCCCATTGAGCGATTTTATGTGGATTTGATCACTGATGATAACGCAGGATTTTCAGCTGCAAATCGCCTTGGTCTTGCTGTCGAATGGCGCGATGAAATAAATTACTTCAGGACTCCTCTTTGGCTCGGATCTCGTCTCATATTTGATCAATGGATCCGAGAAGGAGCTGGTGGGGCTCTTGGTGAATTGGGACATTCACTCGATTACATGTCACTGGTGCTTAGTGCCAGAATCGACCCAGCGCTAATCGATATTTACGATTGTGCCGCTTCGATTCGCAATCAAGGTATAACGCTTGTAAGTGGATCGATATTTGAGCGCAAGATCGGCTATCGCCGTATGAACAAAGATATAGAACGAATTGGACCAGCTGCACCGAAGTTTTTTAAGGCCGCTGAAACTGTAACTAATCTAATTGGTGTAGGTTTCGTCGATGCTTTAGATGCAACAGACATTAGCCCTTATTTTGGTTTGATTAACGATCATGATAATTCGTTCATAGACGAAAGTTGCGCTCGTTTTGAACTTGCCGACGCGTTGATTCCTGGCGATCAAGCAAAAGAGATTTTACGCCGCATAAATAGTGAACTCTACAGTTCGGTTAACATGCCAATGATGCTTCGATTGCAAGAAATTCCATCAGGAGCCGATGTCCATAGTTTTCCAGACCCACTGACAGACAAAACCCTAAGCACAGATCTTCACCCCATGTTCCCCAGCATGGGTAGTTCGGGATTAATCTTCGACCTTCGTATGGTCATAGCTGAGCAGAGTTTTATAAGGCGCGAGTTACCTAACTATCTCGATATTTCAACAAATGAAGGTAAAAAGATTGCAGCAGAATTGGACCGTGCGCAATCAGCTTTATTCTGCCTGCAATTGAAAGAGGTTCTGACTTCAAATGATGCGGTTTCGCATTTAGAAATCATCCGCAATACTGGTAAAATGTTAAATGCTGTGATCCAAAATGGTGTGATAGCAAAAGAAAACGCTGTGTTTAGTAACTACTGGTGGCGAGTTGCAACTGGAAGTGCCATGGTTATGATTCTTCACGATCGTGACGAAGCGGAATTCATAAATTATATCAAAACCCTAATTGAATGGGAGGCAAAGAAAGGGGCTGAAAAAGAACTTAAAAACCTTCCACCTCAAAAACTTGACCGTGTAAAAAAACAGCTTGAACGCCCCTTAAGCTCACTAGGGCCAGCCTCAGTAGCGCTTCGTCGCGGCGCAGAGATACTGCTGGATGAAGATTTTGATGATTTTTTGTTCTGGGGCTGTGACAATGGCGTAATAGTGCGTACTCCCATAGATGGAACACTGTTGTCTAACAGGCAAGAAGCAATTTGGGAAACAGGCGGAATGGCATTGGTTTTAGCCTATGAATTGGGCCCGGATGGAGCGCTGGATGCGAATGCAACCCCTATTGCTAACGATAAGTCTAATTGTGAAGCATTTGGTTCGCGGCGTTCGCGTCTTGAGTCAGCAATCTCGATTTTGCCACTTCAGGCGCCAACTACACTATGGAGCACGGAACAACCCTTAGTCATATTTGAACGGTCGTTGGCTATGCGAAAGGTAGTGGGACAATTTCAGTATTTTATCACAAATTCTAAAGATCTCGGTATTCCACTGACTAGTATAGGCAGAGTGATGAAAAGGATTGCTACTGCTCATCAAGAAGCACAGTATTATGAAAGGCGGATTGTTTTTCTTGACACACTTGCAGGTGCAAAGCCAAATCCGATAAAATCTTTGGGTTTGTCCGAAGATGTTCTAAAATTACTAGCATCGCACTTTGACGAAGTTTACCCCAGTGTCGGTATGAAGTTGGTTGGCGAGGGTGCTGATCCTTCTACTTTCTGGGATACTTTTTCCAGCGCCCAACGCGCCGCTGAAATTCAACGTTTCGCTGAAGAACTAGCAATCGCATTTGCACCGTTAGAGACAGCATGGAAAACAGGGCAAAACTCGCTGGAACCACCGCAACTAAGCCCAGAGCGCTTTCCTGTATTACCGTTCTTGGCGGACCAATTTTCAAATAGTCCCAAAACAGGGCCAGACATAGATCTTGGAGCGTTATCAGGCCTTAGTTTACCCGGTGCATTGGGAATCGATATAGTTTCCGATAATTCTGGTAACATTAGCGGCGATCTCCTGCTGCGCCTACCAGATCCACGAGCGCCTCTTGCTTCTGGAGCCTCTGGAAATTGCCAAATTCTGGTAGCTGATACTGATTTAGCAGATTCCCCAAACAAATGCTCCTCACATATCTCAGTTATCCAGGATGGTAATTTGAGCCAGAGCAACGTGCAACGCCTGGGCTTCAAGATCTTAAACCTTAAGTCACTGGAGGAGTGCGACCTCCAACATCTTGAAAATTGCAATCTCTCATTTACTGGTGCAGATGCACAAGACAATATTCTCCTTGATGGCCGCGCCTTTCAGGAAGCGTTACGCAGAATAAACATTCCTGATTTTATTAGGTTTGATCCTCATCGTATAAATGGACTTTTAATCTCAGATGATTTGTTAGACATCTCGGTTGCTGGCATCTTAACAGTTGCAGGTTTTCGACTTGATGTTGAAGATACCATGATTCCATTACGTGAAGGAGGTGCTTGGACGAACTTCACGGAAGCCTTCATTGAAGCATCAGCTGAAACAATTGACAAACAATTATCTGCCAAATTTGCAAAAGCGCAAGCGTTTTTAGATTCACTTCGTTTACCCGTTGGTTCAGATGAAGAGTTGAATTTCCGTTTTGGTCCTGCAGTTGATCCAAACGGTGATTTGAGTATTCATGTTGCGCTTGATTGGAAAACAGCCCAATTGAACATGCGAATGATTTACGCACTCGAGGCGCGTGCTACTTTGGAAACACCATGGCAAGATGCGCTTTCGTTGAGGGCGGGAGTCGAACTTGCACTGGGTCCGGAGGGTATGGAGCGGCAGCGTATCATCTTCGACACACCTGACAAACAAGACATACTTGATCAAATCTCTTCCTTTCCGATTTTTGATTACTTAAGAGAAGCCAGTGATGGTCTAATCACAGTTACTCCTCAAGTTGTAAGAGGAGACTTGCGATTGCGCATTGCTACTCTTGCCACCATAGATGGCTGCCCCGTAGAAATAGCCACAAGCGTCGGACTAGATCTGAAGAAACTTAAAGACGATTTCAATGATGTTAAAATGGATTTGAAAAATCAAGCCGTGGGTTGTGCTCAAGCGCTGCTAGCAAAAAGTGCAAACGACATAATTGAAGAACAGACAGTGGATATTCTAGGGGTGCCTTTTATTGTTTCAATTGACGGTGAAACTTTGACCGCTGAGAAGCTTATGGAAAGTGTTCCTTTGACCTTTACACTACAGGATGGGGCAACCTCTGTAGATGGTCCGCTTGGTGCTTGCTCAGAACTGGGTGCTGAACAGTCTATTGAAGGGATAAAGTTTAAAGTTAATCCACTTTCTTTTGACTTCCGCGGCATGGATAGCGCCAACCAGAATCTCCTAGGTACCATGGTTGGCTGTCGAATAGATCGCGTAGTACCCACGAGCCTGAAGCCCTATTTCTCGCTAAGTAACATTGCAGTCGGCCACAACCTTATTGCTGCTGATATTTCATTGAATAATGCACCCATGTTAGGGACGCTCGCGTTACCTCGCCTGAACTTTTCTAATATGGACACAGATATCAGTGAACTTATGCGCGATGCATTAGGTGCCGCAGCAGCGGAAAAGCTCGGTGAGACCATTTACGACCAACTTGGTGGTGATGATGGCATTGATCTTGCTGGAGTTGGGAAAGCTGTTCTGAAAAAGGATACCGTTAAGACCGACATCTTTTCTGATGATCCTAAAGTCATGGCATCCGTAACACTCATCGTTTATGATATACCGGTCTCTGCAGATATTGAAATCGCGTTTGCACGCGGGTCTGATGCTCTTCGGGTAACAATTGACGGAGACAAAGCCCTTGAAACAGCCTTCCAAGGGGTAATCGGTAAAGTACTGGAGTTTGTACCTCAGGAAACAATTGAAGTATCGAATCCACGCTTCGGCCGGTTGGATGACGCAGGCCGTAGTTGGGGATTTGTGTTTGGATTGAAAGCTGAAATTCCAACAACACCCGGGCTAATTGTCGGTGCTAGTAGGATCACGATATCGGAAAATGGAGTGTCACTGGGTAATAAGATCACCGGTGGCGCGTCAGCTCCAATTCCTATGGGGCCTGTCGCATTATCAAAAGTACTAATTTCGCTTTACACTGGTGAAGATGGGCGCGATCCAGGCGTAGAAGTGGGGGCTGATATAACTGCGTTTGACCCAAGTTTAGCGCATTTGGTTAAACTGAGAGCACTTCTTAATTTGAGAGAAATAAAAAAACCGAAGTTCACCATAAAAGGCGATCTAATTGTATTTAACACGCTGGAGGTATTCAAGACTACTGGGACACTCGACCTATCTTTAATGCGCGCCACAGTAGATGCGCAGACTACAGATTTTCTACGTGATATTATTGACTATCCATCTAAGCTAGATGCTGACGGGAGTGAAAAGCGTTTCCTGGCAGAGTCAAGTCTTGCTGTTTTGGGAGTGAAGCTTAATACTCAGGAAATAGTTTTCTGTGTAGAGAAATGCGATGATGGATCAGGACGCGAGCATACTGCACAACTTAAAGTTTGGAAGAATTTTCTGATCGGTAAGGGGAACGTAAATGCCGTTACTGATCTTGACTTTAGAGATCCACAATTAGGCTCAAATATAGAATTGAACCTTTTTGGTTGGAGCCCAGGGCACGCAAATTTTTCTGCTGATTTGCGTCGTGTTAGAGTTGGCATGCGGTTTTTAGGAGTAGACCTGCAGGCACAAACACCTTCGATTAAGACCATGACCCCACAGCTCCTGATCGATATGCTCAAAGCACTTTTTGATATAAGTCTTGAAGATCTCCTGAACATCAAACCCGATAATATATCGATTTCAGTTATGAGTGGGGATGGCAGCACGCAAACAATTCATGATGGATCTAAGGAGGGCACAAATTCCAACGCTTCCGAAGCTAGTGACGGCTCTGGTCCAACGGTTGAGACATCAGTCAACTCAAGTGCACTACCTGCTCAAGAAAGCTCAGGGACGCGACCCTCGCAAGGGGAAGGGGAATCAGGCCCGCAACCAACCCCTTGGGGTCGAAGCGTACAAGCAAATATATGCATAAAAGAGTTCGGCACACCGGGCAATAGGAGTTTCAATGACCCTGACGTATCTGATGCACGATACTATATTAACTCTTGGAATGGCCAAGGACAAAGGCCTCAACCATTTGAAAGAGTCAGGGAACCATGGCCAGGTGGTAGTTGGTGGTCACTTTATACGCAAAATGGCATACAGGCACTCTGCGACCCATTAACTTTCCAGCTTAAAGAGGCGGTGGTTGGCACAAACCAAAATTGGCGCAGAAACCATTGTTCAGATGGGTTTAAATCACGCTACAGTTTTGCCGAGATTCAGGACATCAACCCAGGCGACAACCCAGTTGAACCTGTGCCGGGCTTGTTAAATTTAAGTACACAACTTGTTTGTTCCGAAACCAATAATTGGTGGACCAGAATTTGGGCGACTTGGTTTTTGGATGAGAATGGCGATAGTTCCGGCGGAAAACCATCCTACATTGTTGTACCGTTGTGTCCCAACGGCGAGGCAATGGATGAGCTAAGTTCAGTCTCTCCGATGGCCGGTCGCGCATGTGATAGGGGTGTAATTAGGATCCCATTAAATGATGAAGTACCTCGGTCGATGGGGGTGGATGATGTAATCCATGCTGACGACCTTTATCAGTTAGAAGTGACACATCTACGCCCACGGTTAGAAGGGCTCGATGTTACCCGCAAACTTGAGCTGTATTCACCTTTTGGAACGCAAAACGTAAGAGTCGATGAAATTGATTATAGTGTAAACCTCTATCGTGAGACAGAAGGAGAAACCACGTTACGCTGGCACTTTAAGCTAAGTCAAAAATTACAGTACGAAAATGGCAAAATCGTTCACGAAGTTCTCCCCCTTGTTCTCGATCATGGTGACCCGCTAAGCGACTTTCGTGATCGACCACAAGTTATGAAACGTATTCTCAGCATTTGGCTAGAACAAGGCCGGAGACCAACTGTCGTGGGCCAACAAAAAAGTGAATACTTAGTTATAGCAACCACATATGATGAATCTGACGAAAAATCTGAATTGCATGAATGGTTGTGGCAACCAAATTTGGAGAGCAACTTATCTGTAAGGAGAGTTATATTCCCGCTAATTGTCCCAATAACAGGTGGTTTCGCTCGGATCTCCGAAGGAGCGAGTACTACAAAACAAAAAGTGCTCGACGGTCTTTGGGAAGAGGTGAAGCGCCTACCGAATGGAGCCGGCAATTGGGAACTTTTATTAGGACTAAACAATACAACACGGTCACAGACCTTTGCATTTTTACAAAGTGATGAAGCGGATGATCCAATAGTACATTTGGTTTTAAATGCAACTGAACCACGAATATTTAGCATAGATGAATTGTGGAATCCTCAGCGAGATTCTTCTCTGTTTGGCGAACAACCAATTGCAGGTGATCAGAAGAGACGATGCTCCACAGTTAACTCCATTGGTAAAACATTGAGCAATTTTCGTGATGAGGCATTCAACCCAGATTCATATGAAGATTTTGTTCGTCAGGCTCTTACTGACCCTCACGGTTACAATAGTTCACCACACAACCTGCGCAACCTGCCTGAACCCCTAGTAATGCTACCACTCAGCAACTGTCCGGAGATAAATTAATGAATCAAATTCTTAGACGAATACTTTCTGCAGCAGGGTTTGGAGCAATATTCACCTTTATTGGTTGGATAGGCTTGAATGCATCGCATCACTGGGTCTTATTGTTGATTGTAGTTGTTAGCGCACTGGTTCTTGTTGGCTTCCCCAACCTAAAGAGGGTGGGCGAAGATTTGGGCCTCGGAGGATTACCTATGATAGGGTTGGCTGCACTTTCAGTTTGGATAGGTATATTTTCTTATCATCAGCTGCAGATTCGTTATCAAGGAAAGCTTTATGAGGCAGTCGCAAGTGTAGACGTAATCAAAAATCTGTGTACTCGAACAGCGGGTTTATTACAAACAGATTGCGAAGGGCCTGTTCTTATTTCAAACTCTGAGGACGAAAGTGGTGCACTGCGTGTTAGGGCAGCATTGAGTGATTTAGCTATATGGAATCTACTAAATAACGCTAGCATATTGGATCTTCGAGTTTTCGAAACACCTGACACCCTTAAACAGGCCGAAGAAATTGACCCAGCTACCGCGATATTGATCAACTTCCTTCGAAGAGATGCGCGTCGGAAAGAGACTAGTTTTGGCACTCTTATAGAACTAATGCGCCCCTGTGGCACAAATAGCTACGATCCCTCTGTACTTGCACAGAAAAAAGCAACAGAACGTGTGCTAGCATTGACATTATCAGATCTTGACAGCCGAAGACTTACATCTGAAAACCCAATATTTGCTAGCGCGGGTATTAAAACGAATCTTGCAGGTGCATCTTCCATACGCCTTTACGAACTACCTCGGACAGATTTAGCTACACTTGAGTCAGAGTCTAAAAATTTTCTGGCCTTCCAGGACCACGGACGTAAGGCAATGTCTCGACCTTATCGTGACGAAGAAATATTAACAACTTTACTATTGTCGGGATTAGGTTTCGGTTTGCAGGATGTTCCTCCAACACTTATAGATGCCAAGAAATCGCAAAACAACGCGGATTTAGTACGTGGTTATCTTTCTGCTTCTGGGAAAGAAGCATCTCTTGCTTGCCCCGGCTTTCTAAATAAAGCAGATATAAATCGAGATGGTAATACCCCCAATTTTGGAAATGCCAACACACCCGATTCGTTCGTTATAAATGATGAAGCAACTTTCTATAGAGCATTGAAGATGAGGGAGGATTTAGCTCTTTTTCTTATGGGGCGTATACGCACTGCCGATGAGACAAGGTCAGCTCGCTTTTGGGTCACCCTCGTAACAGGCTACGAACAAGCGGTAATGCTTATGCTTTTTTCATTTGGTTGTCTGATTGCTATTTTTCGTTGTGGCGCCCTTTTTTGGGCTTACCTCAACTCGCACCTTTGGTTTCTTACCAGAGATGTCGACCCGGGACGCTTTACTTTCGCTGTACGGTCTAGTCGATGGCCTTTAAAGTTTATTGCAGCAACTCTTCCAGCGGTTGGCTTCGTTGGTACAGTACGTGGAATTATGCTCAGTCTCTCTGGTGCAGATCAAATAGTTTGGGCAAGTACAGTTAACGAACGTTCAGCAGCTATCAGTTCACTTTCCACAGATTTGGGACTAGCATTTGCAACAACTCTCATCGCCTTGCTGCTGGGAATAATCATAAGTGCGATTAATTCTTCAGAACAGCGATTATCCGATTTGGCGACACTGCGCTGCTTTGATAATAATCGAGCAACGGGATAAGTCCATTGGAGCAGGGTTTT
>JBGCEN010000412.1:0-12545 GCA_045106435.1 Rhodothermales bacterium | reverse complement strand
CTCCTTTGAAGGATACCTGGCGTGTTTGTTCTTTTTGCGCGGCCAAAAATAACCAAAAAAGCCGCCCATCAAATAAATGCACCCTTTTATCGCCAATCGCACTATCCGTACCCAGGGCCACTTATTGCAGCGACACCTTTTAGAAGATCTGCCACAAAGCCCTGGCTAAACGCTTCGATAAAAGCCCCCCGCACAACGCCACGCATTTGATGGGATATCCCACACACATTATTGTCGATTTATCCAGGTCTGGGATAGATACCGAGACCTCTAAATATTACCACACCTTTCTATCTGTGCAGATTAAACCTCTTTTGCGGGCTTCAAATGGATAAAGTCCAGCTTAGAAGTCGAGATCAAGGATTGAAGCGCAGCACACTCTAGAAAGGAGCTTCTTCCGGGGAAGGAGGCGGCGGCGGTGGAGGTGCGCCGGCGCCGAATTCGTAGCCCCCATTGCCACCTGCATCCTGATAATAAGACTGGAGGTTTTCGAAGCGCGCATATTGATTAACGAAGGCCAACTGAACAGATCCAATCGGACCGTTACGCTGCTTTCCGATAATAATCTCGCCCATACCTTCAGTTGATTGGCCGTTTTCGTCTACTGTAATGCCGTAACGTTCTGCTCGGTAGATAAAGGCTACAACATCAGCATCCTGCTCAATACTTCCGCTTTCACGCAGGTCGGAAAGCTGTGGCCGCTTGTCGCCGCCCCTGGATTCTACGGCGCGACTAAGCTGCGAAAGGGCAATGACTGGTACGTCAATTTCTTTCGCTAATGATTTGAGTGATCTCGATATCTGCGCAATTTCCTGCTCACGGTTACTACGCCCGGACGAAGATCCGTGCATCAATTGCAGGTAGTCGACAATCACAAGTCCAATATCATGTTCTGCCTTGAGCCGGCGACATTTAGCACGTAGTTCAAGAATTCCCAGGCTTGGCGTATCATCGATATAAATCGGGGCTGCTGAGAGCCTGCCCGCTGCCTTGGCCAGGTTTGGCCAGTCATCGTCACTTAGCCGGCCTGTTCTGGCAGACTGTGCGTCTACGCGGGCTTCTGAAGTCAAAAGACGCTGAGCAAGCTGGTGTGAGCCCATTTCAAGAGAGAAAATAGCAACACCAGCCGGATGTTCAGGGTGCATGGCTGCATTCCGCGCCATGGCCAGACTAAAAGCCGTCTTACCCATTGAGGGTCGGGCAGCAATGATGATCAGGTCAGTTTTTTGCCAACCGCCCGTCATGTCATCCAATCGTGTAAAACCACTAGGGACGCCCGTAATACCTCCTTCCTGGCCATGAACTGCCTCGAGATTGGCAAGCGTGCCTTTGAGGATGTCATTGAGTGAAGATGCCGGCTTCCGGAGCTGACTGTCTGATATCTGAAAGATCTCGCGTTCTGAGTCATCCAGTAATTCAAACGCATCTGTACTGGGATCGTAGGCCTGGCCGATGAGACCGGTCATGGTCTCGATCATTTTGCGCATCAGCGATTTCTCTGCGATGATACGCGCATGATATTCTATGTTGGCAGCGGTGTCTACTCTTGAGGTAAGCTCCGTCAGGTAGTAAGCCCCGCCGATTTCCTCCAGTGTGCCTCGTCGTTTTAATTCCTCATTGAGTGTAATCAGATCTACAGGATTGCCCCGTTCAAAGAGGCTCAGGATTGAACTGTAGATAATCTCGTGCTTGGTCTGATAAAAAGCGTCTGGAGCCAGGATCTCAATGGCTTTGGGAATCGCTGTTTTTTCAATGAGCATTGCGCCCAGTACCGATTGCTCCACCTCCATTGCCTGCGGAGGTACGCGACCGCTCTTCTCAACCATTTGCCGGCCTGTATTGCGAACAGACCGATTTTGCTTGGTCATTTTCTCAAGAGGATACCGCGTGCCTTCCTCACTGATATTGATGCGGCTGGATTTTGGTTCTTCCTGATCAGACACGATGCGTTGGTTGATTATTTGATTTCTGATTCATCAAAAGTGTCAGAAACGGGTAATTGCAAAGAGTGGCTTTATATGGTACTTGATACTACCAAGCTTCACGAAACAAGTTCATCAAAACGAGTGCGCAGTAACTGGACATCTTCCCATGTAGGGCGTTTCCAATGCGGGTTTCGCAGCAAGGCTGCCGGGTGATATGTGACCATAACAGGGATGCCATAGAAGTCGTTAAACTTGCCGCGTAATGAAGCCAGAGAGCTGCTTTTGCCGAGCAGCGTGTTGCCGGCTGTTTTCCCCACGCATAGAATAATTTTGGGTTGTATAAGGGTAATTTGTTTGTATAAAATGGGGATGTGTGCTGCTATTTCATCTGGGTGTGGATCCCGGTTATTGGGCGGGCGGCTTTTAAGAATATTGGCGATATAGATTTCTTTCCGCTCGAAATTAATCGCCCCCATAATTTTGTTCAGTAACTGGCCGGCTCTCCCCACAAACGGTTCTCCCTGGTTATCTTCATCTGCACCCGGGGCTTCACCAATGACCATCAAATCACTCATTGGATTACCCACGCCAAATACAGGATTTTTTCTTTGCTCATCGAGGGGAATTAGTACTGTGTTTGAAACATATGCAGATACTTCCTCGAGTGTATCCATGTGATGGAGCGGCGAATCTGATGGAATCAGGCTTTTTAAGCGTTCATAAGGAGAGAGACTCGTGTCATGTGCCGGGTTAACTTTATTACCAAAAAGATCTGTATTTGCACTTTCTGATGCTGAAACGGAAGGTGCTGCTATCTCTAACACTTCATCCACTACACCTTCTTTTGCTACCTCGGTTTTAACGACTGAGGTTTTTATAATGACCGGCTGATGTTCTTCAGGTGTCTCTGAAGGCGCCTTTAGCGTTACGGGCGTTTGCACAACGGTTTTGCTGGCAGCATCAACTATAGCTACCACTGTGTCTGATTCTGAAAGTACTGGTTCTTCGGCAGTCGATTCTGAAATAGTCGCTTCTACTGTAGTAATCTCTTCTATAGTAGTTTCAGGCGCAATATGTTCTATTGCGTCATTTGAACCCAAGGGAACGAGTGTGCCCTGGATGGCATGCTGCATTTCGAGGGCACTTCGGAGCGCTTTTATGGTCTTGTGCATACAGAGAGAAGTTGGCTAAGGTGATGCTCAAGAAGAAATTAAACGACGTTCAGGCCTGGGCCGTTTAATTTGTATTCTGCCGTGAAATAAATCAGATTAACTGACAAGCCACGGATTCTAAAGATAGGAAGAAATCAGGATTCCAGCGTATGATTCTCGGAAGCTTCAAGTACATCTAAAATTGCTTCTGCTACATCCTGCTTAGACATCAGCGGGAGTTCTTTTTCTTGTCCGGCTGCACTAAATAAGGTTACTTTGTTGGTTGACGTACCAAATCCTTCGCCGGCTACGTTTGGGCTGTTCAAAACAATCCAGTCCAGGTTTTTCTTTTCCAGTTTGCGCAGAGCATTTGCACGAAGATCATTGGTTTCGAGAGCAAAACCGACTAGGACCTGGTTTTCTTTTTTCTGTGAACCCAGGCCGGCCAGGATATCTTTGGTTCGTGTAAGAGACAAGTTTAGATCGTCGCCGGATTTTTTAATTTTGTTTTTTGATGTATTCACTGGCGTATAATCCGCTACAGCTGCAGCCATGATTACAAAATCTACATCAGCGTATTCGTCTACTGCGGTCGCCATGTTTTCAGCAGAAACAACATTGATCCGGTTTACGCCAAGGGGTGCAGGCAAGTCGGTAGGGCCGCTTATCAAGGTAACGGTTGCACCGCGTCGTTGCGCAGCTGCCGCAATTTCATACCCCATGGTGCCTGTAGAGTGGTTTGATAAAAACCGTACAGGATCTATTGCTTCTTGTGTAGGACCTGCAGTAACCAAAACCTGTTTGCCCTCCCAGTTATTGCCTTTTGATGGCGAAGTATGGGTAGCTATCGTTTCTGTAATTTTGTCGACGATGGCTTCAGGGGCGGGGAGCCGGCCTGTGCCAATTAAGCCACTTGCCAATTCACCATGCTCGGGTGGCATGATGTGATATCCGTGGTTTTGGAGGGTGCGAATGTTTGCCTGCGTTGCTGGATGGATATACATATCATGATCCATCGCCGGGCAAATCAGCATAGGACAACGGGCTGCTAATGCGACAGCTGTAAGCATGTTATCGCAAAAGCCGTAAGCAAGCTTGGCCATTGTTTGGGCGGTAGCAGGAGCAACGACATACAGATCAGCCCATAAGCCAAGTTCGATGTGCTGGGTCCACGCGCCTTCCGCGTCTTCGGGGAAAATATCGACGAGTGTCTTTTTCCCTGAGAGTGTGCTGAGCGTTAAGGGGGGGATAAATCGGCCGGCATCCGAGGTCATTATAACCTGAACTTCTGCGCCGGCTTTTTTAAGCTGTCGTACGATCTCTGCAGACTTGTAAGCAGCAATACTGCCCGATACGCCAAGCAGAAGCTTTTTACCGCTGAGAGATGAACGCATGTAATGTGGAATTAACCGAGGTCAGGCTTAGCTTTCTTCGTTTGGATTACGGAAGTAAACTTCGTGATCCATCATTTCGTCAATCGCAACTTCTGTTGGTTTTGCTTTTCTCTCATACTCAACAGATGTGCGGATCTGCTCTTCAGTCATCCGGGCATCTTCCATCTCAGGTCCAAATCCTTCAAAATAAGAGAGCTTATCGTCCAGATCTGATTTCTGCTTGGAGGAAACTTGTCTGGCCCGTTTGGCGATGATTGCTACAGCTTCGTAAATTCCGCCGGTGTCAGATGCGAGCGTGCTAACATCAATAGTCTTGATCGCCATGATGGTATTGCTTGATTTGTATTAAAGAGAGCGTGTAATAACGTGGCTATGAGGGCAAGTTTGTGCGCTCAAACCGATTTTGTTTGGCCTTCAAGAACTGTCGAACAACCTGCAAAGTTTCCTCGACAGCAATGTCGAGCACATCATTGTAGATGACATGATCACATTTGTCTGCAAAAGTTAACTCCATTTCTGCACGTTTTAATCTTTCGTTCAGCCATTCTTTGGATTCCGTACCGCGAAGCTGGAGTCTGTTGCTAAGTACTTCCAGGGACAGGGGGTGAACAAAAAGTATCAACGCGGAGTCGCCGGCAAATTCTTTCATCCGCATGGCCCCTTTTACATCTATATCCAGAAGACAAGGGCCTTCCGTATCTATGCGTTTGATTCCTTCATAAAGAGTGCCATAGAACCTGCCGGGGTATACTTCTTCATATTCAAGAAAATCGCCGGCTTCGATAGAAGACTTAAACGCAGCATCAGAAAGAAAATGATAGTGAACGCCATCTATCTCTCCTTCTCTCGGTGGTCGGGTTGTAGCTGACACAGAAAAATTCAACTCAGGAATTTCCTGCTCAATACGCCGGGCAATAGTAGATTTGCCAGAACCACTGGGGGCGGTGAGTACAATAGCGCCGTGTTTAAGCTCTATTTGCGTCATTCAATGTTTTGAATTTGCTCGCGTATTTTTTCCAATTCCTCCTTCATCTCCACAACCACATGGGCAACACGCTTGTCGTTTGCTTTAGATCCAATCGTATTGATTTCACGATTGATCTCCTGCGTTATAAAGTTTAGTTTCCTGCCAACGGGTTCTTCTGATTGCAGCGCTTCTCTGAACAGTTTAAGATGAGAGTGCAGTCGGACACATTCCTCTGTTACATCAAGGCGATCTGCTAGCAGCGTAATTTCAAGTTCAACCCGATCTCGATCAATCCGGTCGTCTTCAAGAACTTCTTTTAACCGATCAACCAGCTTATTTCTTGATTCTTCAATACGCTCAGGGGCTCGCTGTTCAACCTTGCCAAGTCTGTCTTCTATAATATCGATGCGTTCTTCGAGGTCATCTTTTAACGCAGAGCCCTCCTGAATACGCATTGTTTTCAGGTTATTCAGCCCATCCTGAACTGCTTCTTTTACAGCAAGCCAGAGCACTTCGTTAGCTTCCGTTGAATCATCCAACGATTTGATGATATCAGGAAAAGTAAGCAAGTGTGTAAGTGTAATGGGCTCTTTGATCTCGGCGATCTCTCTCACCTGATCTAACAGCTGAATATACGCTTTAACGGTGTCTTTATGAACCTTTACCGGTGATCCATCTTCGGCAGCACTTTCAATTTGAAATTGAAGATTAACACGGCCTCGGGTAATAGATTTTTTGACCAGTTTCTGGATGCTGCTTTCATATTCGGCCAGTTGACGGGGGAGCCGGGCGCTAACTTCGCAATATCTACTGTTTACCGATCTTATTTCGACGGCAATTACCAGGCTGTCTGTATGGGCTTGACCCCGCCCAAACCCTGTCATACTAGCGATCATAAGCTAATTTGTCTTTGTATAGAAAAGCCGGGTAGGTAACCCGGCTGTGGATATGATTAAATAGTGCGGAGAGGGAGGGATTCGAACCCTCGGTACCCGGATAGGGCACACACGCTTTCCAGGCGAGCACCTTCAGCCACTCGGTCACCTCTCCAGTATGTACAACACACGCAAAATGTATATTGTAATTTCTAACTTAATACGGGTCTAACGTTGTGGGCGGCTAATATTGTTCAGTTAGACCCTGTCGCCAGGAAGTTTGAAACGATCAGGAACGTTCACACAGTGATGAAAGGACCTTGTCGTTTACACCTCCATAATTTCTTTTTCTTTGCGGTCCAGATAGTCATCAATTTTTTTGATGAAATCATCTGTCAATTTTTGTAGCTGAGATTCTCCTTCATAGCGCATGTCTTCAGGCAGATTTTCTGACTGTTGAATGGATTTGATCTCATCTTTTAGATGCCGGCGGATATTACGGATGGATACGCGGCCATCCTCGCCCCGGCTTTTTGCTGTTTTGGCCAAATCTCGCCGGCGTTCTTCAGATAAGGGCGGTATTGGCACACGAATCAGCACCCCGTCATTTGAAGGATTTACGCCGATATTTGCTGCTAAAATAGCTTTCTCAATATCGTTAAGTGCACTTGAGTCCCACGGCTGGATAATCAACAGATCAGCTTGCGGTGCGGAAACACTTGCCATTTGGTTGAGGGGTGTAATGGACCCGTAATAATCAACCTTTATGTTTTCAAGCATGGAAGGCGTAGCTCTGCCGGCCCGAATGCTGGAAAGCTCCGTTCTTAAATGTTCAAACGCTTTCTCCATGCGATCCTGCGCGTCTTCGAGGATCAATTGAATCATTTCATCAAGCATGTTACCACCTCATAGTTCAGTAGAAGAAACAGTATCCGAAACAGCCGGCTACGTACTGGGCTGGTCGTTCCAATGGACAAGTGTTCCTATCTCTTCCCCTTTTACTACACGAACCAAATTACCCGGTTTGTTCATGTTAAAAACAATAATCGGTTTATTTGATTCCTTGCAAAGAGTGAAGGCCGTCATATCCATGACGCGCAGGTCCTTTTTAATCACTTCATTGCCGTGAATTTCCTTAAACCGTGTAGCCGCAGGATCTTTCTCCGGGTCTGCAGTGAAAATACCATCAACGCGTGTTCCTTTCAGAATCACGTCTGCATCGATCTCCAACGCACGTAAAGACGCGGCTGTATCTGTTGTAAAGTATGGATTACCGGTGCCACCTCCAAAAATAACAATTCGTCCTTTTTCCAGGTGACGTATTGCTCTTCTTCTGATAAATGGCTCAGCAATTTCCTGCATGTGGATACTAGACTGAAGTCGTGTTCTAAGACCTTCTTGTTCTAGTGCGTCCTGCAGGGCCATGGCATTCATCATTGTGGCAAGCATTCCCATATAATCAGCATGGGCGCGTTTCATCCCATCTGTAGCATCAATGCCTCTGAAAATATTGCCACCGCCAATTACAATGGCGAGCTCCAGTCCAATACTAACTGCTTCCCGAATTGCTTTTGCGTAGCTACTCAGAACTTTATGATCTATCCCGAATGACTTTGTGCCTAATAATGCTTCGCCACTCAGTTTAAGTAAGATGCGCTTGTATTGAATTGCTCTGTCTGCCTCTGCCATAATCAAGTATTGATTTGTACAAATCGAAAACGGGTACCAGGTATCGATCCTGGCACCCGTTTTCGATTCTCATGTCAGTCTCCCAGTGCAAATCGAAGAAAGCCATTGACTTCTACGTCGGCTTTCTTCAACATTTCTTTTACAGTCACTGAAGAGTCTTTTACAAAAGGTTGTTCGATTAAAACGTGATCTTTGAAGTATCGTTTCAGTTTTCCTTCTGCAATACGGTCGATGATGTTTTCCGGCTTGCCTTCGTTGCGGGCCGCATCACGCGCTATTTCCATTTCTTTTTCCTGGATGTCAGCCGGCACTTCCTCGCTGCGTGTTGCAACGGGATTCAATGCAGCTACTTGCATAGCAACATCGCGTCCAGCATCAGCGGTGTTGCCGCTTCCTGCCATATCAACCAGCACGCCAAGTCTTGAGCCTGGATGTACATAAGGAACGATTGCGCCTTCCGACGAATTGATCGCAAACCGGCGGATATCTACTTTTTCGCCAACGCGTCCTGTAAGGGCGAGCGTTGCATCTTCCACGGAGTCTTTGCCATCGAATGGCAATGCACGCAGTGCTTCCAGATCTGCCGGATTGTTGTTTAGCGCAATTTCGGCAACCTTCGTTGCAAAACCAGAGAAATCATCGCCACGGGCAACAAAGTCTGTTTCACAGTTAACTTCTGCGATTACTCCTGTTTTATTGTCGCCACTTACTGCTGTAACAATGAGGCCTTCTTTGGCTTCTTTTTCAGCTCTTTTGGCGGCAACTTTTTGCCCTTTTTTTCTAAGTAAATCTATTGCTGCTTCGAAATCACCATTGGCTTCGGTAAGTGCTTTCTTGCAGTCCATCATGCCAACGCCGGTAATATCCCGGAGTCGCTTTACATCTTTTGCAGAGATCGACATTGTATAACGTTACGTTTAGAATCGTTTATTAAAACGAGTAAATATTAAAGGCTGCTGATTGATAGAACCCCCAACCGTAAAATTAGCATCCGGAGTGGCTTATGCTTCTTTAGCTTCGTCAGGTTTTGCTTCTGCGACTGCCTCAGGTGCTGCTTCAACGACTGCTTCTGGTTTCGCTGCCTCAGGTGCTGCTTCTGCGGCTGCTTCAGGTTTTGCTTCTGCGGCTGCTTTAGGCTTTGCGGCTGCTTTAGGCGCTGTTTTCGTTTTTAGCTTCCTGGTTTTCTTTTTCTCAGCCGGTGCTTTGTCGCCACCTTCATCCAGGTTGCGCTTTTCTTTCTCAGCCTTTTTAGTAGCTTCTTCGATATCTCTGGATTTGGATCCTTCTGCACAGGCAGCGGCTATCACGGAGGTAATCAAATCGATAGATTTCAAGGCGTCATCATTGGCCGGTACGGCGAAATCAACAACGTCTGGATCGCAGTTTGTATCCACAATTGCGATGATTGGAATGCCAAGTTTTTTGGCTTCTTTAACAGCAATGTGCTCGCGATTGATATCTACGATGAATACGGCGCCCGGTAGGCGAGCCATTTTTGAGATACCGCCAAGTACTTTATTAAGCTTGTCCTGCTCGCGGGACTTCATCAGCCGTTCTTTCTTCTTCAGCTGATCAAGGGTACCGTCTTCCTGCATCTTCTGGATGCCTTCCATTCTGCGGATGCTTTTCCGGATGGTCTGGAAGTTTGTAAGTGTACCACCAAGCCAGCGTTCGACAGTGAACGGAGAGTCACATGATTCCGCATGTTTACGGACAGTGTCGCGGGCTTGTTTTTTCGTGCCAATGAAGAGAATTTTGCGACCCATTTTACTGAATCTGGCAGCAGCTTCGGCCGCGCGATCCAGTGACGCCTGGGTTTGCATCAAATCAATGATGTGAATACCATTCCGCTCCATAAAGATGAAGGGCTTCATCTTGGGGTTCCAGCGGCGGGTGAGATGTCCAAAATGCGTCCCTGCCTTCAATAATTCTTCGACAGAGACACGATGTGTGCCTTGTTTAGCTTCGCTCATAAGTCTTTTATGGGTTAAGAGCACCTACAGCCTTCATTTACACAAACAGACCTTTGCAATTTGCATGGCCACCCATTTGTGTATCCAACTGTATGATTGATTGATAAGGTAAAGTTCAAGGTTCAAGGTGCTGTGTCCAAAGTTTATCAACCATGGACACAGAACCTTGAACCCTGAACCCAAAAGTTTACCGCTTGCTGAACTGGAAGCGTTTACGTGCTTTTGGCTGTCCGTATTTTTTACGTTCAACCATACGAGGATCACGTGTTACCATTTTCGCGTCGCGAAGTGGTTTACGATTTTCTTCGTTAAAATTGATAAGCGCACGTGCTATGCCAAGCTGAATAGCTTCTGCCTGGCCAGTAGAGCCACCGCCATGCGTATTGATCACGAGATCAAATGTGCCGGCTGTTTCTGTAATTTCAAGAGGCTTTAGAATCTGATTGCGTCGCCATGCGAGAGGAAAGTAATCCTCCATGGTTCGTTTGTTGACAACGATTTTACCGTTACCACTGCGCAAGTAAACGCGTGCAACAGAGGTCTTACGACGTCCTACAGCAGCAAATTGTACGAGAGAAGACATAATAAAAAGGTTAACTTATTCTATCAAAAGCGTCTATAGTAGCAGGTACCCTGAATAAAAGGGAAATTATATCGCTAAGACTTTGGGGTTTTGCGCTTCGTGAGGATGCTCTGCTCCATTGTATACTTTCAGCTTGGTCAGCATTTGCCGGCCCAGTGGACCTTTAGGCAGCATACCTTTTATAGCGTTGCGCACGATGAATTCAGGTTTCTTAATGCGAACCTCTTTCGGCGTGCGAAATTTTGCACCACCAGGATATCCTGTGTGACGGAAGTACTGTTTGTCTTCCTCTTTATTTCCGCTGAATCGAACTTTGTCAGCGTTAATAATGATCACGTGATCCCCGCCATCCATATGGGGTGTGAACCCTGGCTTATGTTTGCCGCGCAAAATAACAGCGATTTTAGAAGCGAGACGGCCGACAATTTGATTTTCGGCGTCTACCACGTGCCATTCCCTGGTTATATCACCAGGCTTTGCACTATAGGTTTTGAAGCTATTTACATTCATGGGTTTCCTGCAAAGACTCAGTACTTTCGAGCAGATAAACAATAAAAAATTAAAGCCAGAGCTTTCTAGAGCCAGCCTTTAACCTTCAAAGTCAAACGGGGATCCCGTTTATTAAAGATGCCCTGACACGCGAAGAAGTGACATAAGGTTTTGCCAAGAATAAATCTTCCCACAATATTGACGGAAAAGAGCATAAAGATGTATGCTTTACTTTCTTTTCCCCAGCCGTAAAAAAACTAACAGCTTATTAATTTTGCGCCAAGCGTACGCACGGCCCCGCGACCCAGCGAAAAATGATTTCCACGACCGATTTAGCAAGGCTAGAACAACTTGTTTCTCGTTTGCCGTTCTCTTTAAATGATATGCCAAGGGCTAATCAGGTATTCAGAGAATGGATCAAGTACGAAAGAAATGAAGACCTCTACATCGTTGATGTGTGGACGTATTGCTTTGTGTGGCGTAATCTAATCGTAAAGTTTTCCCGGAATCCAGACCTCAATAAATCTGATTTCGATATGCTTGTTGCTCGCGTGTACGAACGTATTGTTGAGCGTAGATATACTGTATTAGATGAAACACGATACACCAATTGGGTAAGTGTCATTTGCCGCAATTTTTTTGTCAATTACTTGCGGACGTTGAAGAAAAATCAATCTATAGATGATTTATCTGATATAGCGGATATGGAAGCGTTGGATGTAACGGGTGAGCTTGATGATGACTTGATGGTCTTGCGGGAGATTCTTCTCAGTGCAATAGCACGGTTACCAGATTATTTGCAGCCGGTGGTGCGAATGCGCATGCTCGAGCAGAAATCCTACGATGAAATAAGTGAAGTGATAGATAAAAAAGTCGAAGTCGTGCGCTCATACTTCAATAAAGCCATTCAAAAGTTGAGAGCAGACAAGTTGTTGAGGAAATTGATTAAAAGAGAATTCCGTGAAGATATAGAGGGCTAGGGTATATCCTGAAGGTGCAGTCTGTCTTTATGAAGACACAGTTACAAAGGTATTATGGATAACATAGAAGATAGAATCTTGAACTACGGTTTATTGCCGGCTGAAGAGCAGCAGGTTGTTGATCAGTATGTATTGGGGCACCCCGAATTTGCTTCCATGCTGGATGAAGTGAAAGCGCTCTATGCGTTGGTCGACAGATCAGAACTGCAAAAAACTGATCGATTGCAGGATACAGCTTTGGCTTATTATATAGCGCAAGCGCATTTGGCGACAAAAGAAATACCAACTGCCGAGATGACGCTGGCATATAACAAACTGAAGCATCAGATAGAGCACGATGAGGACGTTCGTACCCGATATGATGCCATAAAGTCGCGGATGGCAGAGATTGCAAATCAGAGTGATCCACTTGCTCAATTTGAAAAACTATCAGGCCATACGATCGACAACATTCCATTGCCGGCTAAAGGGCCGGTTGTGGGGTCAAAACCGGCAAAAGAAGGCGGAGCTGCAAATAAT
>JBGCEN010000411.1:0-6969 GCA_045106435.1 Rhodothermales bacterium | reverse complement strand
TAACGAACACTCATCGACACATGGAAACCTTTGGTATAGCGATGTTGCTGGTATTGCCAGTTGCATTTGGGGCGCTGCTTTGGAGTTTGATGGTAAAGAAACGTGCTTGAATTACGCCGTTTTTAAGCTTGGGTTTTATCTCCCCCCGTACGTGTTTTTAAGACAGACATCAATTTATTCTATTCCAGATTGCTTGGGTCACATTTCCTTGTATATAAGCAGAGAAGCGTTGATCAGAGTGCCTGTGATGAATAGAACTGTAGTATCCTTCTGGGAAAAGGAATCTGGTAAAAGCGAATGAAAAAGTTTGAATATGAAATTCTGATTGGGAAAACAGACAGTTCTGTTTCTTCCGGCGTTGTTTGGTACAGATCGAGTAACCTGAAAGAATCACTCGGGCCTAACTTGCCAAAGATCTTGAATGATATGGGTAGAAACGGGTGGGAAGTTGCTACGGCAGGTGATGTTGGTTTTGATTCTAAAACTGAACTTATTCTAAAGCGGGAATACGAATAATAACGGTCCCTATAGAAGTTCGGTTTTTTTCTCAGCCGGCTCTCAAAAGACAGTCGAGACAGGCATCAAAAGAATGCCAGTTATAACTCGGTTATCTTATCCACGCGTCCATTTCTTGCGCTTGCTTCCAGCTGAATAAGGTTGTTATAGATGCAACGGGCCATCACATCTCCATTATCGAATAGCTGCTGTTTTGTCCTTGAAAAATGCTCCGCAACAATAGAGGCATCGAGCCGGTATTGGTTTGTGCTTACCTTGTTTTTATAGTGGATGTCTATAATCGACCCGTCCTGAGACAGACGATCAATATTGGGGCTGTCGTTTAGAAAGTCCTCAAGCGATGTAAGTACGGCTTTTCTGAATTCAGGACTGTACTCACCCTTTAATACTGGCGTCGCCGGCTCTTGCGAGTTCTGGTACATGTTATATAAAAGGCCAGCGACAACAACTACAGCTATGAGGGAAAGGCAAGACTTTAGCATGGGGCGATCAAATTTGGGAATACAATAGTAATAATCTACGCGAATCCATGGTTGCAAGTTTGGATTGCGCACAAAAATATGAATCATAGTTCGTTAAGAATCACACTTTGCCTTGTTTTTATGTTGGGTTTGATAGGAAATGGGGGCCGTCTTTATGCGCAAAATGTTGATTCTACTGAGGTGATGGAAGCCATTGAAGTATTTTTTGATGGATTGGCTGCCAAAGATTCAACAGCGATGTTATCTGTGTCAGATCCAGAGTCTCGCGTTGTGCTGACCTCTTCCAAGGCCGATGGATCACCTTTAATGCGGTCCATACCCATGCAAAATTTTGCCGGCTTAATTGCCACGCAAATGCGGCAAAAGATGGTGGAGATTTATTGGAATCCCGTAGTGAAGGTACATGATAATCTGGCCACCGTAATGCTCGACTATAATTTCTATATCGATGACGAGCTGGATCACTGCGGTAAAGATGCCTTTCAGCTATTCCGAGGTACTGACGGATGGAAAATTATAGCGCTCGCCGATACCCAGCGAAGAGATGGATGCGTTGCCCAAGATTAAATCTCAACAGTTTCTAAATCTTTATTGAGAATTGACAAGGGAATCCTGTCATTTTATGGTGGCTTGCAGCGTTTCTAACGTTTGTTCATAAGATAAAATCGCCTCTTCCGTCATCGTAATATTGAAATGGGTGTAGAGGCATTTGTTACTTTCTATGGAAAACTTTACCCCTTCCATAGAGGCAGGACGGATAAGTATATTTATTAAATACTGAAATACAAGACCGTGTTGGGATACGAACAATTGCAGACAGTTGGTTTGTTTGTTGGGATGTGCACCTGAGAGGAATGAACGATTGATCCCTTCAGAAATGGACTGACAGCAGATATTCGAAAAAAGACGCCTATTAAAACAGTCGCTTTAACTGGAGTTGACGTCTTTAAACGGAGCGAATGATATTATCTTTCAATAGAAAAGTAACATACGGGATATCTCGATTCCTTATTTTAACAGGCGCTAACGGATAAAGCGGCATAACTGTGGCTTTAGTCTGATTGTTCAATTTGTTGGCCGCGAACTGCGCATCCTGAATCGAACGATTCTTTACGATATACGACCTTTGGTTACCCCGAATACCTAATAATCAGTTTTCTATGAGTGAATTAACCAATTCCGCTGCCTGGCAGGCACTTAAGTCGCATCACGAAAAGATGCAGGACGTAGCAATCAATGACCTGTTTGAAGCGGATGCACATCGATTCAATTCTTTTAGCAAAAAGCTTGATGACATCCTGTTTGATTTCTCCAAGCATCGTATAACAGACGAGACATTGTCTTTGCTCGTAGACTTGGCCGAGCAAGCCGGCGTCCCAGCGTTCATCGATAAAATGTTTACCGGCAAAAAGATCAATTTTACAGAAGATCGTCCGGTTTTACACACAGCGCTCCGCAACAAAAGCGATCGCCCCATTTATGTTGATGGAGAGAACGTGATGCCAGATGTACGCGCTGTACTGGCAAAGATGCGCGTGTTTGCCGAGGGCATTCGTTCGGGTGGCCGCACGGGTTTTACCGGCAAGCAATTTACAGACATCGTCAACATCGGTATTGGGGGTTCAGACCTTGGTCCTGTTATGGTTACCGAGGCGCTGAAACCATGGTGGCAGGAAGGGCTCAACGTTCATTTTGTCTCGAACATCGACGGTACCCACGTTGAAGAGACCCTTAAAACCCTGAATCCTGAGACCACGCTCTTCCTGGTTGCTTCAAAGACGTTCACCACGCAGGAGACCATTACGAATGCAACAACTGCCAGAACCTGGTTGCTGGATACATTATCAGATCGGGCTGCAGTAGCTTCACATTTTGTCGCGTTGTCTACAAATGCAAAGGAGGTGGCTCGCTTTGGTATTGACGTCGACAACATGTTTGAGTTTTGGGATTGGGTAGGGGGGCGCTACTCCCTGTGGTCTGCGATTGGTCTTTCTATCGCGATTGTTTTAGGGCCAGATCAATTTGAAGAATTACTCGCCGGCGCCCACGAGGCAGATGAGCATTTCCGAACAACCCCGCTGAATGAAAACATTCCTGCGCTGATGGCGCTGATTGGCGTCTGGTATCATAACTTTTTTGATGCAGATACCCACGCCATTTTACCTTACGATCAGTACATGCACCGGTTTGCTGCGTATTTCCAGCAAGGAGATATGGAAAGCAATGGCAAAGGAGTGAATCGTCAAGGTGAAAGAATTGACGATTACACAACGGGGCCGGTAATTTGGGGAGAACCCGGTACCAACGGACAGCACGCTTTTTATCAGCTGATTCATCAGGGCACCCGATTAATTCCGTGCGACTTTATCGCGCCGGTTTACAGTAATAATCCTACGGGCCGGCACCATGATATTCTCATGGCAAACTTCTTCGCACAAACTGAAGCGTTGATGCTCGGCCGCTCCGAGGTAGAGGTTGAAGCAGAACTTATTGAATCCGGACAGGCTGACCGCCTGGATCTGGTGGCCCATCGTACCTTTACAGGCAACCGGCCCACAACTTCTATTATGTTGGATCGGATTACGCCGCGCTCTTTGGGCCGGCTTATCGCCTGCTACGAGCACAAGATTTTTGTGCAGGGCATTATTTGGAATATTAACAGTTTCGATCAGTGGGGCGTTGAGTTGGGCAAGAAGCTCGCAAAAACGATTCTGGGTGAACTTGAAGCAGATTCAGTTGTAGCAACCCATGATGGCTCAACAAACGCGTTGATCAATTACTACAAGAACAAAAGAAATCAAAATAAATCTATGAGCAGCTCATTTTATGATCAATTGGCCGGCATGACCGTTGTGGTTGCAGACACCGGCGACATTAATTCTATCAAAGAATTCCGTCCCCAGGATGCTACAACAAATCCTTCCTTGATCGCTAAGGCAGCGCAGATGGAAGAATATGCAGAGCTCATTGATACGGCATTGCGTCAGTCGCACCAGGAAGTGGGAGGCGATGCAAGTAAAGTCGTCGCGCGTGCTGTTGATCGGCTTGCTGTTGAGTTTGGAAAACACATTCTTGAAGTAATTGAAGGACGCGTATCAACTGAAGTAGATGCCCGCTTATCCTTTGATATGGAGGGTACGCTGGCCAAAGCGCGTGAGCTCATCGGTTTTTACGAAGAAGCCGGCATTTCCCGCAACCGTGTGCTGATTAAAATTGCTTCAACCTGGGAGGGCATTAAGGCTGCAGAGATCCTTGAAAAAGAAGGCATCCACTGTAACCTGACGTTGCTGTTCGGTTTGCATCAGGCGGTTGCGTGTGCAGAAGCCGGCATAACGCTTATTTCTCCCTTTGTTGGCCGTATTCTGGATTGGTACAAGAAGGATACAGGGCGTGATGGCTATCCATCTCACGAAGATCCTGGTGTGCTTTCAGTAACAGAAATCTATAATTACTTCAAGAAGTTTGGCTACGAAACTGAAGTAATGGGCGCAAGCTTCCGGAATTTGGGCGAAATCACAGAACTTGCCGGCTGCGATCTGCTGACTATCTCTCCTCAATTCCTCACCGAATTGAAAGAGACTTCAGGTACATTGGAGCGCAAGCTTGAGCCCGAAGGACCCAAATCACTCGATATCGAAAAAATCGAAGTGACCAAAGAAGTATTCGAAAGCATGCACAAAGCCGACCGCATGGCAAACGACAAGCTACAGGAAGGCATCGATGGATTCTCTAAAGCGTTGGTTTCTTTGGAAGCTCAGCTTGAAGGGCGTCTGGAAGAACTACAACTTGGTAACGAGACTGTAGGCGCATAATTCTTTTGTGAATATGTAGCAGACCAAACTGGACTACCAGCCGGCTCACTCGCAAGAGTGTGCCGGCTTTTTATATTTCAGGCACCCCTGAAGATTTTCCTCAATCGAATTGACCACGCATGATGCAACGTAAAATCCCCTGTACATACATGCGGTCCGGCACATCGAGTGGCCCCTTTCTTGACCTGAGAGATTTGCCGACCGATTCGGATGAGCGAAATGCCATCTTGTTTCGCATCATGGGATCACCTGATCCAAGGCAGGTCGATGGTCTGGGAGGCGCAACGCCCGTAACAAGCAAAGTGGTTATGGTACAACCCTCACAACGAGTCGGTGTAGATGTTGATTACCTCTTTGCACAGGTAGCCATCGACAAGCCCATAGTTGATATGAGGCCTACGTGTGGCAATATGATGACGGGTGTTGGGCCATTTGCTATTGAGCAAGGCTGGGTCGATATCGTAGCTGGTCAAACGACTGTTCGTGTCTATAGTCTGAATACAGGTTCATATATCGAGATTGAAGTAGATACGCCAGATCGCAAGGTGAACTATGTTGACGGTACAACGGCGATTGATGGGGTGCCAGGTACAGGAGCTCCGATCTGGTTAAACCAGTTTGATTTGTCTGGAGGTACAACGGGACACCTGTTTCCAACAGGAAATCGCAAAGATAAAATTGATGGTGTGGAAGTGTCCATCGTTGATGCCAGCAATTTGATCATGATGATGCACGCCGAATCATTCGGCTTGGATGGTACGGAAGATCGCCCTTTTTTTCAGTCGCATCCATCTCTGATGAAAAGATTCGAAGAGATTCGAGTAGAAGCCGGCGTGCTTGCTGGTATAGGTGATGTCACGAACAGTGTGCTGCCGAGAATAGGTGTTTTATCCCCGCCTCGAAATGATGGATCTATAAAATCGCAGTATTTTACGCCGCATGTGTTGCACCCATCTCATGCAGTTTCCGGAGCTATTTGTATTGCAACAGCCTGCAAAGCCAATGGCACTGTCGCGGCAGATGTTGTTGAAATAGACTCTGCGAATCCTGATAACATTGTAATAGAACATGCTTCTGGTAGGATGCCGGTTCAGGTTTCTGTTTCAGATCAAGACCCATTCACTGTAACAAGCGCGCGCGTGGTGAGGACTGCCCGAAAAATTATGGATGGTTTTGTCTATTATTAGGGCTTGAAGGCAATCATCTTGTTTGATGTAATACACGTACATTTACCCATAATAGAAACACAACACTTTTTTGTCAGAAAAACAAACGCTGTTCACTCCCGGCGTAAGATCGATGTTGCTGGCGGCATTCTTCTTTGCGTGTATGCATGGATTCATCAAAAAGGTGGTGGATTTTCACGTATTCGAAATCACTTTCTTCAGGTCTATTATTACAGCCATATTATGCATGCTGTATTTGAAACATAGAAGGATCTCGATTAGGGGCAATCATCTAAAGCCTCTATTTCTACGTTCCATATTTGGCCTGATTTCAATGGTCCTGTTTTTTGCTACCTTGCAGCGTATGCCACTGGGCGCTTCGGTAACACTCAAATATTTGTCTCCTGTTTTTACGGCCATTTTTGCGATTTATTTTTTGAATGAGCGGGTCCGGCCGGCGCAATGGGTTTTTGTGATTACGGCCTTTGTTGGGGTTTTATTACTCAAGGGATTTGATAGCCGAATTGACACGTTGAGTTTGGCAATGGGGATTGTTGGTGCAGTCTTTGGCGGGTTGGTATACGTGATGATCCGTAGGATTGGCGCGTCTGAACACCCCATGGTCATCATCAACCACTTCATGGTGCTATCGGCAGTACTCACAGGATTGGCGATGATTCCCTATTGGAGAATGCCCAATGCAACCGAATCGCTTTACCTGATTGCTGTGGGGACATTAGGATATTTTGGCCAGGTATACATGACAAAAGCCCTGCAACTGGAAATGGCCAGCAGGGTGGCGCCTGTGAAGTATATAGAGGTTGTTTATTCTTTAATCCTGGGCCTGATATGGTTTGGCGAGGGATATAGCTTCTTGAGCCTGATAGGAATCCTTTTGATCATTAGCAGTATGCTGTTGAACTTGATGTTTAAGCAACAGGTGCGTGTTGTATCTTCGTAACAACGTTATAGTAGACTTTCAGCTAAAAGCTG
>JBGCEN010000410.1:0-8207 GCA_045106435.1 Rhodothermales bacterium | reverse complement strand
ATAGTTGCGGTTGTCCCAACGATTGTCCCAACGGTTGTCCCAACGGTTGTAACCGTCTCCTTCCCAGTCAGAATAGCCGTCGCCTTCCCAATCGGTATCGGCATCCATATCAGCATTGAAGCTGAAGCTGCCGCGGCCGCGGCCAGAGCCTCGGCCACGACCGTATCCGTCTCCACGACCATAGCCACGGTTGTACCAGTCATTTCTCCAGTCGTTGTTCCAGTCGTTTGACCAGTCGTTATTCCAGTCGCTGTCGTTATCACTATCCCAAGGCATATCCCAGTCTGCTGATACAGCAGTGGTAGCCAGCATTGCTGCCAATGCAGCGATCTTCACAATATTTTTCATGATAGATTCACGAATATTCAGTTAATTGAAAATGAATGAATAAAGAGTTGGAACCGCTAGCTCTTTCTTCATGCTGCATAGAATATTAGTATATTAGAGTAATGTGAAATGGAAAATATTTATCGTCGAAATTTCATATTTAGCTATTTCCTATTTTACTTGTCGGGTGTTCGTGTTTTACTGATTTCTCTTGGGATTCAGTACTCGAATGGCTGATTAGGCATCTGGTTGCCGGGCTTGCTCCCGACCGTCCGAATGGGTACTCAGCAGTCGTTCGCAACGCCCCTCCCTGAGCCTTGTTTCTCGTCCGCCGACCGGCTGCTCCCACAGCGGTCAATCAATATTTCATGTTACTTGATTTGAATGATCTGAAATTTCTCAATATCTCACAAATCCTGATAGCACCTTTAGACACAACAAGAACGTCCTCTCATAACATAACCATATCATGCGGACCGCGTGAGCTATTTGTGATATGAATCAAAATAGTCTATGCTTAGAAAAATAACTTATATGGGAGGATGCAATGAAAATATCTTTGATCAGTCTATGTTCTATCTACTATTTATTCTTCCCGCATATTGCTAATGCAGTTACTGATGCTGAACTGATTGGCATGGAGTGTAATGGCTGTCATGGTTCGAATGGCGTCAGCAAAGGAGACAGCATTCCCTCTATCGCTGGTCTTGAGAAACGATTCTTTATGAGGATCATGATGGAATTCAAGAGGAATGAACGGAGCGCCACCATTATGGATCGCATTGCAAAAGGATATAAAGCTTCTGTTATAAGAAGAATAGCAGGATATTATTCCGACCTTGAATGGATTAATACCAATAGTACACCAGACGGTGAAAAGGTGCACATAGGGAAGAAAATTCATGATGAATTATGTGAAGAATGCCACTCAGAAAATGGCCAACATCAAGATCATGAAATCCCGAGAATCTCAGGTCAGGTGAGAAATTACCTCTACTTGCAGATGCTCACTTATTATCTGGGCAAGGAGAACATGCCACAGCCGGAGAAGATGGAAGAGCGAATAAAGAAGCTAGAGATTGAAGAGCTAGATGCCTTAAGCCATTTTTATGCCAGTGGACAATAACAAGAAAGAAATAGTGTATTTCTCACTTGCACACACATTTATTATGCAAACAATTCACAAGGAAAACCCGGTTAAACAGCAACCGGGGCCCTTCAGCTATGAGTTATATCAACTTTTGAGTTGAGATATCCATGTCGTAATTGCCTGGAGCTCTTCATCAGTGGGCGGTGAATCACACTGTGAAGGCGAATAAAACGCAGCATGCATGATCTGTGATTCTTTGGTGCCTCCCTCTCCACTAAGAATTTTCTTGGCTTTGGGCAACAGCTCGTCAGCAGGTTGTCCAGCAAGTTTCGGTACAACTTTACTTACGGGACTCTTGGCATCGGCTCCGTGACAATTCACACATCCGTGGAATTTGAAGAGGTCCTCGCCACTTGTCTTACCCTCAGCATAAACCGGGCTTGCTAACAGACAGCCGATAATTAACGAACTTGAAAGATATGTTATATTCATCGCATTCTCCAATGATTTTGAATGTTAATATTGTTAGTCATAATTTCGTACTCTTAATGTTACATTAAATCTATTCTGTGCCTACCACCTCCTTTCAGATGAATTGTGTGTGTATCATATTTGAACGCAATAAAATCACTCTGACTAATAACTGGACAAATTCGTTTTGGTTAGTTCTCCACGATATGATTTTGCTAATTCTATAGCTTGAAGTATTTCCTTTTCAAATACCTCGTAGGACTGAGCGCCCTGAATTTTTCGTAGCATCTGAATTTTATCGCCTTTGTTGATCCCAATAAAAAAAGTTGGTGTTCCTTTAATACCAAGACTTTTACCAACAATTTGGTCTTGTCTTATCGCGGTTATATATCGTCCAGACTGTAGGCAATTATTAAATTCAACATCATCCATCCCAGCATTTTTTGCATGCTCTACTAAAAAAAACTCATGAAGGGCTTTCTGGTTATTGAAAAGAGCATTTCGCATTTCCCAATATCTTCCTTGTTCCTCAGCGCAACGTGCAGCAATGGCGGCTTTTATTGCAAACGGGTGTTTGGCCTCCATTGGATAATCGAGAAAGACATAACGAAGCTGATTTTTCAATATTAAACGTTGATGAATTTCCTGAGCGGTCCCCTTAAGGTGACGTTTGCAGAATGGACATTGAAAATCCCCAAACTCAACCAGTATGACCTCACTATCCTTCGGCCCCATACCAGGTCGGTCTGCTATATTCAGTGAACCATCGATTGTTTGTACAGCTGCTTTTTTACTCTCGACAATTCGTATAAGTTTTTTGTATTCCTCACCTAAGTCATCAGTAATTTCTGCCTGTGTAGAAGCAAGCACCCTCTCCTGACTCATTCCCTGATCAGCATAGGCGGTGGCAAATATACAGGTCAGAAAAAAGCTCTGAACCACAGATGATGCTATATATCGTTTTTTCACAATAGGTCTCCATCTAAACAATGGCGTATTTACTCTATACCGGCTCTGTGTATACGGCGGTCTTACGCAGTGACTTCTCACAGGAGCATGAATTCATTAACCAGTTGTTCATGTACTCCATATACGGACTTCACATGACCCGTTAGAAAGAATATTAATCTTCCAGTTCGGCACATTCAGGCTAACACCCCGTTGTGAAGTCGTTCTCGAGTGCAAACTGCAACACCTCGTTCGCCTGCTTGTGGCCACGGTCAGCAGCCTGCCAGAGCCATTCAAGAGCAAGCGCGTCATCCTCTCCTACACCCTCTCCCTGCAAATACATGATGCCTAGCTGATACTGGGCATCCAGCATGCCTGCATCGGCAGCCCTCTTGCACCACAGAAAGGCCGCATCCTCATCCTGTTCGACTCCCAGGCCGAGTCGGTAGAGTATGCTGAGGTAGTATTGCGCCGTGGGATCTCGCGTTTCCGCATAACGTTGAAAAACTTCCAACGCCTTGGGGAATTCCTTCTCCTGATAGGCCGCAATGCCCACCTCTAGGTTCTCAGCCTGCAAACCCTGCGATGACAGTGCCAGAGTAACGGCGGCCGCGATCGTTTTCAGTCTCGAGGGCCGAAGCTTGGTGGTCAACATGACATTTCGCCTCCAAATTCGAGTCGTGGTGAGCGATTCTGGCAGGGGTTGGTCTTCCGTGGTGACTTGATAATGCGATTCCATGTCGAATGCTGATGGTGATCCGCAAAGGGATTTGTCGGGAAGTACCAGGCTTGCCGGTCTGCCGCCAAGGGTGGCGTCTGTAGCGCAAGGCATACAGCATTAAGATTCATCGACTGCAGGCCGTGAATGTTGTTTGCACCATTTTCGATGGCTGTGGTTGATCCCGCACCTATGATGTTATCCGCAAGGCACTTCAATCTTACGAGCGACGGCTCACGCACGATCTCTTGTATTCGGTAGTTTCTTACCTTCACGCGACCATGAACAATCAACGACACGCCCGTGATATGCGGGTGGTCATGCACGGGGATCGGAGCAAAGCGATGGATGCCGATCAAGGATAAGCGGTATTGGTGATCTTCCACGAGAGTCTCGCTGAAGACTGAGTTCTGCTTGTCTGGCGAAAAACGGCGGCCTGCCTCAACCAACTCTCTGAAACCACAGGACTGCTGAAGATCAGCGTACACTTTCTTGATGTGCACGGCCAGCGAGTAGACATCGTGTTGCTGGTCAACTGCGTTGCGCAGAGATTCCCTGATTCTGAATGGTAATTCGAACGGTAGGCCCATGAAATTAGTCGCTATCTTAATTGCATTTAAAAAAAGGATAGATTATGAAAAGTTTGTACGCAATAAGCGAGCCAAAAAAACGGCCCATGCAATTACGTTACACACTTTGCTTCAGAACCCTCTATCACTGAATGAGCGTGTGCCGTGCGCAGCAGCCTGTCAGCATACGCCCTTCAATGGCGGCTTTGAGTGGTGATTCACAGCACCCTTCCAATTAGACATAATGTTTGGTGGTGAGTGATTAGTCTGGACTACGGGGGGAGCGACAGGACAGCCCAGAACAACACTATGCCCAGGGCTGAGCCTACGATGATGGTGGTTGCTGTAAGGTAGAATTCTGATTTACTCATGCTGTCGTATCTCTGTAGGTGGAAACTGCCGAGCCTTTTATCGTCATGCCCAGGAACACAAGAGTATTATAGAGTATTTTTATGGATGAATTTGAGAATTTAATGGCAGGCACGTAAGGAAATTATTAAAGGAATAAGTTTCCTCGTTATTGACGGATGACAGGTGTAATCTGGCAACTCCCTGAGTGCGACGAAAAAAAACCCGCCACTGTGGGCGGGGTTGCAAGTGAATCCCTGAGTGTCAGTCTATAGAATCTTCGATCTTGGCATTGGCATACAGGATGTTTGCCCACCAGCCATGGCCGAAAAACTCTATCACGCAGTCAGTATCATCGCAGACTGTACCACTGCGTCGGTCGTCTTCTCCTCGCAATTGTGCGCGGCCAATCTCTTCGCAAACATATTTTCCGTCTTTAGTGCGGTAGAGCCTGAGTTCATCCCAGCATCTCCTCTCGGAATCCCAGGGGCTTATCCCCATAGCCCGATCTGGTGATGATAAGCCAGCGATCTTTTCGCCAGTGAATTTGATTGCTCGCTCATTATCGCGCTTGATGACGTAGGTTTCCATTATTGGCATCCTATCTTGGTTGGAAAAATTTGCATGGTTCGCATGATGCTTTCAGCGAATATGATCACAAGATGTTCAGAGCGCATCAAGGATATTTCATGTTTTTCCCTCTGGCCTTACACATCTTGTGACCCAAATAGCACTTTAAAGTATTTAGACACCGTATTGCATGACGAAGTTTCAGAAATCTGCAGGATGCAAAAACCCGCCTCAGAGGGCGGGCAGTATGCAGCGGATTAAGCAGATCCCAGTTCCTCCCTGACCCTCTGGTACACCTCCTCGCGATGGACAGTAATTTCCTGTTGTGCTTGAGTGAGAAACCATAGCCATTATTGAAACACTCAAGGCCGTAGCATTGATGCATTATGCAGCCCAAAATAATTTAATGTAATTAATTCTCATTTACGGTGTCTATATGCATAAGGAAGGACGGACGTTACCTTCTTTCATTAACACTTAGGAGAATGAGCCATGAAAACCATACTTGCAGCAACATTGATGCTTGTCGCTACTGCGGCTACCGCCGATTGGGAAGATGTTTTTCAGAATCCTGATCTTACCGTTAATTATCAGGGATATACGACAGAGTCCACAGTTTCTGTTGATCCGGTCGAAAGAATCTATTCGGGTAATCCTGACCTGTTTGCAGGTGAAGAAGCTGGTGACGTGATGAACTCAGGTTACACGCCCACTTCCCTTGATTACTTTTCACGCGACAATCCTGATCTGGACTGCGGATGCATTTGATTACTTTCATTCAGTGCATAAGCGGATGCTCTAATCATCCACCCTCATGGAAATCAAGGTTGGCTAGGTCATGGAAGACCACGGTGCCCTTCCTATTCATCGGGAAGGGCAACTTCGTCAGACTATTTTTCGTTGTCTGGGAGTTCCTGCCTACTTGCGCAGACTCCGCCAGCACTTAATTCCTGCCAACAACATTCAGCTTGGTCGGCCCGACATCACTTCCCACGATTGTGAAGGTCGTAAAGCCAGTCCAGAAACCTCCCAGCGTTACTGTCTGACCTGCGGAGAAACTCCCGACTTTCACATCGTCGGCTAACACTTCATAGTTGCTTTTCCCAGGTGGCGTCACAAAATTGACTTTGCAGGGACTCGACATACAAGTCCCCGACTTCCCTGCTTCCAGGGTAATCTCGCCCCAATTCGTTTCTTCGGCACTCAATGCATTGCTGGCAAAGATTGAGAAAAATGCAACCAACAGATGTTGCATTGACTGGTTGAAACCTCAAGCTTTTTCTGCCTGTCGGCAGGTTTAAATTCAGGCTCGAGACCGAGTCACTATGACCGGCTGCAGTGTACTCCGGGCGGTGGAGTATCATGCCTGATAGATAATAATCACCCGATATCATTCAATGAGAAATTCACCTCATAGCCAGGGAAAAACGCTCACACACAATGTCACCGGATGGATGAGTAACAGCATATTTACTGACCTGCCTTCGGCGAGTGAAATATAGCGCGTGACGAACCTTTTTCTGCTTCAAATTCAACGGCAATCAAGCTGTCTCTGACATCTATCAGCTAGCTATGATTTTTCATAGGGCATATTCGACACGAAATGCAGGTCTTCAAGCTCATGCAACCAGCTCATCACGGCGTGGAAATATGTACCGTTCTGGCTGGCTGCTGGGCCATCCCGTTATTTCTCCTCCACGTGGATATCCACCTTAGCCCCCTGGGTGATGGTGTTCAAAACCGGCGAATAGGCAGTCAGTCTTTTCAGCCTTTCCATGTTGTCTACGTCGGTCTTGATCTTGAAGTTGACACGAATGTTGGTAAAACCTCTTGGCACATCATTGGAAAGGCCCAAAAACCCACGCAGGTCGATGTCACCTTCAAGCTCAGACTCGAGCTCCTCAATATGGATGCCCCGCACTGCAGCATGAGCCACCATGCTCGTGGTGACGCAGGCTGCGAGTGCATTCAGTAGATGCTCGACCGGGTTGGCGCCTTCGTCGTTCCCAGCAAGAATGGGAGGCTCATCGGCATGCAGCTCAAACTGCTGCTTATGAGCGATTTCCTGCTTTGCGCCATAGAAGCCTGTAATCCTGGTGCGATTATGGTTGCCCCCCAGCCAGGTATTGCTTGCACGGAATTTGCACGCCCCCAGATCAGGCTCCTGGTCGATGGCATTGACAGTCCCTTGCAGTGTCTCCATGTGGATGCCATTGACATACTGATTGATCATTGTGTCTTGCTGTTGTCTATTTGTCTGTTGATTTGACATTGTTTTTCTCCTTGTTCATGTTGGTTTCTCGAAGAGTCACTCAGGCTGTGTCATTGCCTGTAAATGACTGTATTTAAACTATAGAGCACGCAAGCATGTTCCGTAAGATCCGTTTTTGACAAAAACAGGTCATTTGTGCCACTATTCGAAGCCAACATGAAAACAAATTCAAATCATAGTCCAGTGGAAGTCCTGATTGTCGCCGTACCGGAGACCGCCGGTTCTGCGCTCTACGGCATGCTGGACGTACTTTCCGCTGCAGGAAATATCTGGCAGACACTGGTCCAGACTGAGCCTGCACAGAATCTCTTCAAGGTTCGTATCGTCGCACCCACAGATGATGCGTTCACCTGCGGCAATCGCATCCCGGTTGTGCCTGACTTCTCTGTCGCGGATGATCCCGGATGCGAGATCCTGATAATGCCGGAGCTCTGGCTGGGGCCGGACGAGGATATTCACGGGCGCCATGTTGACCTGCTGGAATGGATACGCCGGAAGTACAATGAGGACGCCACTCTCTACTCCGCCTGTTCGGGCTCCGTGATGTTGGCCGAGACAGGTCTGCTCGATGGTTGCGAGGCGACTTCACACTGGGGTTATCAGGATCTGTTCAGAAAACACTACCCGAAAGTCCGTTTTCTGTCGGAACCAAATCTGGTCTTTGCTGATGCGCAGGGCCGCATCGTCACAGCAGGGGGCACGACATCCTGGCACGATCTCGCTATCCACATCATAGCGCGCCACGGCAGCCCGGGGGAGGCACTGCGAATCGCCACTGTCTATCTCCTGAAATGGCACGGTGAAGGGCAACTGCCCTATGCGACCCTGGTGCGCAGAACACCGCATGCTGACTCCGCTGTGCGCTACTGCGAGGAGTGGCTTGGCAAGCATTTC
>JBGCEN010000409.1:0-6102 GCA_045106435.1 Rhodothermales bacterium | reverse complement strand
AAGCAATCTTCGTTTCATTTTTGGCCATGGCAACTGCGCTGTTACTTGTTAAATTGAGCCTTGCTCCATTTAATTTGCTGGCTGGTAAATCGTTGGTTGTCTCTACATTGTTTCAACCCGCAGCTATAGCCTTGCTGGCTGGAATGGTATTGCTTGTCGGCGGATTGGCTGGCGGTTGTCCGGCGTTTGTGCTATCGCATTTCAAACCGGTTGCTGTATTAAAAGGGAAAATTGGTAGCTGGCAGCGTGGTGAGCGCTTGCGCCAAAGTCTGGTGGTGTTTCAGTTTGCGATTTCAATCGCGCTGATTGTAGCAACCTGCGTTGTGTATCTCCAGCTTCAGTTCATGAAAACGCAGCAGCTTGGTTTTGAAAAAGAACAGGTATTGTTGCTAGACTTTAATGGCGACAATGAAGTTCGGCAGCGGCTGGAAACCATTAAGGCTGAACTGGCCAGGCAACCCGGTGTACGTTCCGTTTCTGCCTCTCAAACAGTGCCTGGTCGGGGACTGCCGGCAAGTGGCGGCATGGTGCGCAAAGCTGATGGTAGCGAAGAGGAAATCAGTGTGGGTTTGTATATGGTTGATTTTGATTTTGTCGACTTGTACAAAATGGATATCGTTGCAGGCCGAAGTTTTAGCAATGAATTATCGACCGATTCATCCGATGCAATCATTCTTAGCGAAACGGCCGTAAAGCGCCTTGGACTTGCCAGTCCTGAAGATGCGCTGGGACTGGATGCCAGTTTCTGGGGAAATGCCGGCCAGGTGATTGGTGTCTCTCGTGATATCCACCATTATGCATTACAGACAAGTGTTGCCCCGATGGCACTACGGATTGATCGCGATAATCTATCGCTTTTCTCTATCAGGATCGAAGCAGAAAACATAGCTTCAACGATAGCCGGCTTGCAATCCACGTGGACAGAACTTGTGCCACAAAGGCCGTTTGCATACCAGTTTCTGGATGAGGCATTTGATGCGCAATATCGTTCAGAAGAGCGCTTTGGTAGCGTCTTTATCGTCTTTACTGTCCTGGCTTTATTAATCGCATGTTTGGGATTGTTCGGGCTGGCTACCTTCACCGTGCTTTCCAGAACGAAAGAAATAGGGGTTAGAAAGGTGCTGGGGGCTTCCACCCAGTCTTTGCTGTATCTGCTTTCCAAGGACTTTACACGTCTCGTCGTCATTTCGATTCTCCTGGCCACGCCGGTCGTGTATTTATCCATGAACAGGTGGCTGGAGTCGTTCTCTTATCGTATCGACATCCCGTGGTGGCTTTTTGTTGTAGCAGGGGGAGGGGCCTTGATTATTGCATGGCTAACAGTAAGTACGCAATCGTTAAAAGCTGCCCATGCCAATCCGGTAGACGCGTTGAAATACGAGTGAAAAGGTAAAAGGTAAAAGTTAAAAGGTAAAATTTTTAATTGCTTGCTTATCGAGGCACGACGTTATGTTTAGAAATTACCTTAAAATTGCGTTCAGGAATTTGTTCAGGTATAAAGGATATGCACTGGTCAATATTCTTGGGCTGGCGGTGGGTATTGCGGCTTGTCTGATTATTCTGAGGTACGTTCAGTTTGAGCGCAGCTTTGATCTGTTTCATTCAAAAGTTGACCGGATTCATCGGGTTGAGCGGTTGGTTAATAACCCCAGTGGTTTGGAGCGCTGGGCGTATACACCACGAGATATTGCACAATTTCTAAAGGCCTCGTATCCAGAAGTTGAGGAAAGCACCCGTCTCTCAAGAAAAGACGAACCGTTGGTTCAGTTTGGTGAAACGAGGTTTTTTGAATCAAAATTTCTTTACGGTGATCCTTCATTCTTTAATGTTTTCGATTTAGCTGTATTACAAGGGACCGCTAAAGACCTGAGCCGGCCCAATACCGTGATGTTAACAACTCCGACGGCTCAGAAGTACTTTGGAAGCGAGAATCCAATTGGGAAAACCCTGGAGGTTTCAAACAAGTGGGATCAGCAAGTGGAGCTGTATGAAGTTGTGGGTATCGTTGATGACTTGCCAGATAATTCGCACTTTGCAATAAACTTCCTCGCTTCGATGGCTACATTCGACTCAGAGGAAGACATGAGCCGGTTCAATTGTCAAACGTATGTGCTTTTGCATGAAGAGGGTTCTATCTCAGCCTTTACTGAAAAGCTGGCCAATCTGGACATGATGCAGTTGAATGAGCTATATAAGAACTCTTCGCTCCAGACCATTCCACTCAGCAGAATTCATCTGTATGGAGAAAGTAGGGACAGCACAGATATTCAGCTCCAGGGGGATATTCGATTGGTGTACCTGTTTTCCTTGATTGCACTGTTAATAATAGTGCTGGCTTGTATCAATTACATGAATCTGGCAACGGCTCGGGCCGCGCAGCGTGCACGTGAGGTGGGTGTTAGAAAAGTAGTAGGGGCAAGGCGCTTTCAGTTAATGATGCAGTTCATTGGCGAGTCTTTGGTATTTGTCGCAATTGGGCTTGTCCTGGGTATTGTTCTGTCTCAGTTGACGTTGCCGTGGTTCAACAATATGCTGAATCAATCCTTTTCCTTTGAATGGCAAAATGCAGAGTTTCTCAGTGCCGTGCTGATCGGATCACTCATGCTGGGTCTTGTAGCCGGCAGCTATCCAGCATTTCTATTATCTGGATTCGAGCCCGGAAGTGTGCTCAAGGGAATTCTCCATGGAAAAACAATGCCTGCGTTACGGAAATCGCTTGTGGTATTTCAATTTGCCGTATCCATCGGATTTATCGCAGCCACCTTTATCATCTATCAACAATTAAACTACGTTACCAGTCAGCGACTCGGCTTTGATCAGGAACAGCGACTTGTTTTATTAACGAGATCAAGGCTTGGAGATCAGGCGCCGGCATTCAAAGAAGCGCTGATGCGACATGCTGCAGTGAAGCAGGTATCTTTAAGCTCAGGTATTCCCGGGCACCCATCTGGCATCTCTTTTTATACGCACGCTTCATTCGAAGGGGCACAAGGTGGGCCTGATGACCACGTCGTATTTGACCATCTTTGGGTTGATCATGAATACATAGAAACGTTCGGGTTAAATTTAATTGCCGGCAGATCCTTTAGTAACTCAATGGCCACTGATAAAGAAGAATCACTTATTCTAAACGAAACAGCGGTGCGAGAATTAGGGCTGGAAAATCCGGTAGGTACTGCATTTAGTTATCAGGGAGCCCAAAAGAAGGTGATTGGTGTAGTGTCTGATTTCCATTTATACGACCTTCGGCAGGAAGTCAGGCCAATGATTCTGGATATGGATGACCACTCAAAATTTGTGACGATTAATCTTGCGACATCAGACGTACAATCTAGTCTTGCATCCTTCGAGAAGGTGTGGGACGAATTCATCCCCGAATTGCCGTTTCAATACGCATTTCTTGATGATGAAGTGGAATCGATGTACCGCGAAGAGCGCCGGCTGGGGAGCTTGTTCTCTGTATTTTCCGGCCTGGCTGTATTTGTCGCCTGTCTGGGGCTATTCGGATTGGCAGCTTATACTTCGCTGCTTAGAACCAAGGAAATTGGGATCAGGAAAATATTGGGTGCGAATACCGCTACGTTGGTTCGTTTGTTAAGCGGGGAATATTTGAAACTGGTCGTCATCGCATTTCTGGTTGCAGCTCCGCTGGCTTATTATGTGATGAGCAACTGGTTGCAAACATTCGCTTATAAAATTGAACTGAGTGCATGGATATTTATAGGCGCCGGCCTTGTGGCATTTTTAATCGCCATTGGAACGGTCAGCTTCCAGAGTTTGAAAACCGCGCTGGCCAACCCGGTTGATGCCTTGCGACAGGACTGAGATAAGTCAAAAGTAAAAAATATAAAGTCAAAACCTTCTTAAAGATGCCTTATTGCTTGACCTAAATCGATAGATGACATGAAAGAGATATGCGTAAATATACCAGAACTTGAGGTTGATCAGACGATCGAAGTAGAAATACGCGTCAAAGGGAAAAACCAGGAATTGCTTTATCGTGTAGAAGCTTTTGATCTGACAAAAGCTGGTAGTCCAAACGCATCTCGCGTGGATAAATTGCGTATCCTTATTCAGGGTTATGACCCTGCCTGGGAGCTTGTTCAGATAGGTATTCCGGACTCGGAAGTGATCCCTGTTATGTTCAGACAGCGAGGCGGGGAGTTGAAGAGTTAGAAGTGAAAAACCGTGTAGGGGAAATTCATGAATCTCCCTTACGAAATCGATCTGAAATTATAATCAAACCTAATCATATGCTTGCCCTGAGAGATATCACCAAATCATTTATGCAGGGGTTTTCCCGGCACTTCATTCTCCGCAATATTAATCTGGAGATAGAGCAGGGGGCTTTTGTGAGTATTATGGGGCCTTCCGGGGCCGGCAAATCTACGCTGCTGCACATCATTGGTATGCTGGATGAGCCATCGACGGGGGAGTATTTGTTCAATGGAGAACACGTGCATAAACTCAATGAACGCAAGCGGACCGAATTACATAGAGAGCATATCGGATTTGTGTTTCAGGCGTACCACCTCATCGATGATCTGACGGTCTATGAAAATCTGGAAACCCCACTGCTCTACAAAAAAATAAAAGGCAGCGAGCGAAAGAGCATGGTGGCGGAGTTGCTGGATCGCTTTAACATGGTGGCAAAAAAAGATCTTTTCCCCAACCAGTTATCAGGGGGGCAGCAACAGCTTGTAGCCATTGCACGAGCGCTTATTATCAAGCCCTCCCTTATTCTTGCTGATGAGCCAACAGGCAATCTGCACTCCAATCAGGCAAAAGAGATCATGGAGACCTTGAAGGAACTCAATGACGAAGGGGTTACGATCATTCAGGTTACGCACAACGAGCAACTGGCCGGCTATGGCAATCGCGTTATTGAACTGGTTGATGGGAAGATTGAATCTGACTATGTGCCTGAGGCGGTGGCTTAGGAGTCAGTAAGTCGGTGGGTCTGTGGGTCTGAAAGTCTATGGGGCTGTAAGTTTGTGGGTCGGTGGGGCTGTAAGTCTGTGGGGCTTTTTATCACGACTTACCGACGCTCAGACTTTTCTGATTTAACACTTTTAACAAGCTTCAGCCCTATATTTCCAAGACTCACCCCTATAGTATTGGAGGCAATCTTGTGGCTGTAAAAAAGGCTCTTTTATCTCTCGGTATACTCACGCTTTTCTTGATCCCTGATATTGCGCTGGCACAACCTGCTGCGCCGGCTGACGTTACGAATCAGGGTTTTGCTCCATTGGCACAGGCCAAGCGGGTTGACGAGGCACCCATGCTTGATGGCGATGTGTTGAATGATCCCGTATGGCAGGACACGCCAACGATTGAAAATTTTTGGCAGACGATTCCTGTTGAAGGCAACCCGGCCACGGAAAGGACCGTTGCACGCGTTGTTTTTACTGATGAGGTCTTTTATCTGAGTGTGGTCTGCTACACAGCTAGTCCTGGTAATATTGTTGTTTCGGATGCACTTCGTGATGGCGCATTGAATGGTGTAGATAGTTTTCAGTTTATTCTGGATACCTACAAAGATACCCAGAGTGGTTTTGTATTTGGTACAAGCCCTGCCGGCATAGAGTACGACGCACAGGTGACCAATGAAGGCGCCGGCGTATTTGGATTTGCCGGCCAGCAGAGCGGTTCAGGCGGGGGACTGAATGTTAACTGGGATGGCTCGTGGAGTGTAGCTACAAAGACCGGCGATTATGGCTGGAGTGCTGAGTTCGCCATTCCATTCAGGACACTGCGGTTTCCCAACAAAAGCATCCAATCATGGGGGATCAACTTGCAACGCACCATCCCTCATTCGAATGAGGTCGTGTACTGGGCCAAGCTGCCGCGCCAGTTTAATCTATACAAAGTATCTATGGCCGGCACCCTTGAAGGCCTGGAAGTGCCCAGTCCAAAGAACCTCAAAATCATGCCGTATGCATTGGGGCAAACCAGCGTAGATGGCAACATTGCAGATGGTAATTTGGGTGGCGAAACCGGTGAGTTTGGTGTGGATGTGAAATACAGCATCACACCGAGTGTTGCGCTTGATCTGACCTATAACACCGATTTTGCGCAAGTAGAGGTGGATGAAGAGCAAAT
>JBGCEN010000408.1:0-7014 GCA_045106435.1 Rhodothermales bacterium | reverse complement strand
GGATAAAGCTGTATTCAGATTATACAACGGAGCAACGCGTCACAGCAGTACTTAAGATTCAGAACAATTTTAAATGCAATTGCCCTGGATGCAGAGTCAGATGTTGCATGGGAGTTACTCAATACTGACCGGACTATTGATTACACGAGTTATAAGAACCTGTCTACGATCTATGGCCGAGATTGCATTTGCAGCAATTTTTGTTCAAATCAAGGCGCTTTTTGTGTTCGATGTCTGGTTGGTAAACCGAGACGTATAAATAATCGAAAAAGACCCTGGTGGCGCTAAAAAGAGGCTTTGACAGTTTCTTATTGGACAAAGTCGAGCTTAGAGGCTTCAACTTTTTTGACGGCTTTTCGAATATCCGCTTCCTGTGCAAGACTATTTGACGAAACGATCAGGAGCTAGACGCAGCAGTCTATATAAGAGTTTTCATTTACTTAAGGATGGAATGTGGAAATAGTGACTGCTAAGAGAATATCGAGTCGTCAAAGCTACAGAGCATAGTTATTAGAAGCAATCAAGTCACCCTCCATTTGGTAACGGCCACCTTCTGAGTACTCATTCCTGCATTGCGCCTCGCCTCCGAGCGGCAACTCATCTTACACCAACAGCGCAGACAGGCACCCAATAGGTGCCCGTCTGCTATTTTCTCTTTCACCTGCTACACATAGAAAATACGTCTGGTGTGAGATTCTCGGCCAGCCACTAAAATAGATTCTTCTGAATGGCTTTTGAACATCAGATTTACTTCACAGTCATTGTAGCGGTACCAAATGAACCGGCTGGCGTGGCGGTAACTCCTTTCCAGGTACCGCTTACCTCCTTGTCTTTATATTTGCCTGTTCCATTTACGGAGCCCCACGTACCACACTGCGTAGGACAGCTATCCGTACCTGCTTCGTCAGCTCGCCACCAAAACGAAGCAAAATCGCCTTCGCTCGAAACGCCTCTGCACATCCCATCACTTGAAATTAACGCACCATCAGCGCCAGCAACCGCCTTTCCAGTGCATTCGAAGATAATGTCGTTGTAATAGGGGAAGTCAGGGGCATCAGTCATACCAACCTGCAAGTAGGTGCTTTCATCGACCGTAGTTCCATCGGGCATTTCTGTAACGGTTGAATTAATACCCGTTACCACATATCGTGAGGTTGCCGACTGGGCAAAAAGGACGGATGGTGACATGGTAGCGATCATTAGGAGGACAGCCATTAAATACGATGTATTACTCATTTCTTTGGAGTGATTAAAAGGTGGGAAGTAACTATTCAGGAGCAAGCATACACGCCAGGAATGGAGACAGTCCAAAGAATGGAGCTGTTTCTTCGATCCCTGCAATCAATTTTAAACCATTCAAACATGGTCAAGAAACTGATATTATGATTACCTGCATCCAATCTTTATCACAGCAAAGCTTTTAGAAAAGGCTAATGCTACAAAAGTCTTTTATGATTTTTTCGTACAGGTACTGGCCGCAACTGGAACGAAATCGCATGTACATTAAACAAACACCTATTCATACACAATCAGTGTGAATGTTATTTCGTGGTAAGAATTCTTTTGCGAATTAAAACGGACTCAAAATTAGCTGGTTCTATTCTGAACCCTTCCAATCTGATGGATAACACATCCTCATCCTCTCAAAAAACCACTTTACCTTACCAGGCAAACGACCGATATATCTGGTACTTGACATCTCCCGCTCATTATGTCAAACCCATAGATTGACAAGCTTGTGAAAGAATTCAGTTACGAAGACTTCAAAGGCGAAAGCCTCAAAGGAACGCCCGATATGGCGATCATTAAGGAAGCGCTTGACCGTTTTCGCCATGCCCAAAGAACCATCAGGGGAAAGCGACTGGATATACTTGAATTTCCATACAACTCAAGCAATCACAAGCGCTCTATGCATGATAATGTATTCATCAGATATCATGGTGATTTGCACAGGTTTGAAATTAAAGTATTTGAGTTAGGGCACTACAGCGCACAACAGTTGGTGGGTCATTATTTGTTACATGAACGTAAGCCTGAAAGCAGGTACGAAATGACCATAAGTTAGATGATCAGGTGCGCCCAATGGTGTACCTGACGCGTAGGTTTTTTACGTATCTAAAAGATTACGATCTGTTAATCTTTACTTACCTACGCATCCACCCGTTAATGAAGAGAGGAAACCTCAAAACCCAAAACCCAGCCTTTCTCGCTGATTCAGCTCTATCTTTAAATAGCAACAGCTTACTCCTCCCTCCTGCTTTACCCAAGTATTATACAGATCGGGCTGTTTCTTATGCACGGCTCGCCAAGGTATTGCTTCCCCAAGAGGGCAAAAAGCAACCACCCACAACTGTACTGCACGGCGCTGCCGGCACTGGTAAAAGCATGCTGGCGGCTTCTTTCTTTGAATCAGAAGCCATCAGAAATACATATCCGGATGGCGTATTCTGGATCGACGCAGGCCTCAAGCCCTATGATCTAACAACAAAAATTAACGATCTGGGCAACACGCTTGACAAAAACTGGATCGCACCACAAACCAGAGATGATGCCATCAAGGCGCTTAAACAGCTCCTGGCAACCAAAACTTTTCTACTGGTTCTGGATGATGTAAATACGGTTCAACTCGCACTACAGTTAAAATCAGCCGGCCCTGATTCCCATGTTTTGATTACCACGCGAAACGAGCGCATCGCAGAGGCCCTCAGGGCTACGCACGTTTCATCTGAACGGTTTTCTCCCAAGACTTCGATTACGTGCCTCACTGGGTTCAAATCCTTAAGCGAATCAACGGCCAACCTACTTGCAGGAAAACTGGGGCACATCCCCCATAACCTCACACTGGCAGGACTCCTCGTCAAAGGCGGATACAACATCGATCTTTTGCTCGCCTCGCTAGATGGTATTACCGATAGCCAGATGCAAAGCCATTTGATTGGCTTGCATCTGGGAGAAATGCAGCCGACTAAACGTGACCTCACCACAGCCCTGGGTATTTTGCCGGTCAGGACGCCCATTCCACTTTCTGCGGTACATCTGCTTTGGCACAAACTGGAGCAAACCACGGGCAAAGTAAATCATCTCGAGTTAATCCAGGAGTTGGTCGAACTGGACCTGATTCGGAGAAGGAGCTGTGGAAGCCGCATCACTATAAACGATCAGTTGGCCCATATTGTCGAAGATCAGTATGAGGACAATATTCAAGGGTGGCATGAAGCATTGCTGTCTGCCTACAACAGAGATGAGCTCCCATGGTCAGAATTACAAGATGATGGCTATTTGTTTAGATTTCTTTGCTACCACCTTGCTCAAACGGCCCATAAAGAAATTCTGCCGGCGTTATTGCTGTCATTCGAGTGGCTGCAATCAAAACTCAGTTTTACAGACATTGACGCTTTATTCGACGACTTCAATATCGTTAGAGAAGACAAAACGTTAAGAGTTGTCCAGGAGGCCCTGCGCCTGTCGGCACCTATTTTATCCAGAGATGCCAATCAGTTGGGTAATCAGCTTATAGGCCGGCTGCAAGAATTAGAGATTCCAGCCTTGAGGGATCTCGTAGACGCCATTCGCATTGCTGCCAAACCAGAGCCGGTATGGCTGGATCCAATCAAAGTAAATCTGGATATTCCCGGCAGTTCACTGCTCCAGGCCTACAAGGGGCACGGCGATGTAATTCATGCCATCGACATCGATGCTGAAGGACAAATGGCTATTTCTGCATCGAGTGATAGAACATTAAAACTGTGGGATATCCGGACAGGTGCGCAGCTTCGGACATTCAGGGGACACCACGATCTTGTACATACCGTTGCATTTACCCAGAATGGGAAATTTGCTATTTCTGGTTCTGATGACCTTTCACTTAAGGTATGGGATATAGAAAAAGGCACCAACCTGCGAACCTATGCGCTTCACTCAGACAAAATACTGTCTATTGTCCCACTGGGTGATAACAAACGCGTGTTGTCTTCCGATGAATCGGGCAAGCTGTTTCTGTGGGATTTGTGGAGCGGTGAGATCATCAAAGACATGGAGTCTCCCATCAACAGGATTTGGTCTATTGCTGTGACGCCTGAAAACCATATGGCTTTCACTGCCGGCGATGATCACACCATTGGCTGCGTAAGCCTGAAAGAGGGCTCAAGCCCGCTGCGATTAACTGCACACGATGACTGGATCTGGTCCCTGAAGGTTACGCCAGATGGCCGGCACCTCATCAGTGCATCCGAAGACCAGAGCATTATCGTATGGGATTTGTTTACCGGACAGGTTGCCCGTGTTTTAAGCGGCCATCAAGCCGGCGTCCGTGCCATTGACCTGTCAAAAGACGGTAAAACGCTTGTTTCTGCCTCTGAAGATCAGTCCATGATTGTGTGGGATTTTGAGCAAGGCAAAATCCTCAGGACGTTCACCGGTCACGATGACTGGGTTTGGGACATGGCCATCACACCTGATGGCAAAGGCGTGCTCTCTGCATCGGATGATTCATCGCTCAAGTTATGGAGCCTCACCGGGCATACCTACCAAATTGAAAAAGAAGCACACAAAAAAGGAGTGCGTGCCCTTACCATTTCTCCAGACAATTCCTTTTTACTTTCCGCCTCTGACGACACGTCCATGATGAAATGGCGTTTGGACACAGCCAAAGTTACGGCCGTTTTCCAGGGGCACAGCGATTGGGTCTGGGATATTGCTGTTACCTCAAAGGGGCGGTATGCAGTCTCTACTTCGTTTGATTGCTCCATCAATGTCTGGGATCTTAAATCAGAAACCCGCAAATATATACTGAACGGACACGACGATTGGGTTTGGTGCGCTGCGCTCACGTGGAATAACCGGTTTCTGGTTTCGGGTTCTGAAGACAAGACCATTGGCATTTGGGACATGGAGCATGGCAAACTGATCAGGAAACTGCGCGGTCACGCCGGCGGCGTAACGGCGGTCGTTATTTCCAATGACAACAAACTTGTAATCTCGGCCTCTCTGGACCACACCATACGGGTATGGCGCATTGAAGATGGCAAGCTCCTGTATGTACTCAAAGGCCATACGGGTCCGGTGAGGGCCTTGCTCATTTCACAGCTGGATCAACGAATCATTTCCTCATCAGATGACGGGACCATTCGGATCTGGAATTTCAATGTGGGATTTGAAAGTGGCTGCCTGTCAGGACACACAGGTCCAATCCGGCATCTTGCCCTGACGCCGATGGGCTACCATCTGGTTTCCGCTGGCGAAGACAAAATCATCCGCGTGTGGGATTTATCGATGGATCAGGTTGTGTTTGAACTGAAAGGCCACGAAAAAGATATTCGACAGATCGCTGTATCGAGAGATGGCCGGCACATTGCATCCACCAGCGATGACCACGCACTTTTCCTTTGGGATCTGGAAGAAGGAAAGCGCATCAGCAGCTTCTACGCAGATCACCCGCTGACAAGGTGCATCTTCACCATCGATGGACACCGGGTCGTTGCCGGCGATGCAGGCGGTGGCGTGCATTTCCTGCGGATTGATGATCTTTCGTTTGGGTGACTTGGCTATTAGCTTTGGCGTATGCTGGCAAGTGTTTACAGTAAACTCAATGCATTCTATTCGTAGAAGCGCTAGAAACCTCAGCTCTTACGCTTCAGCCTAGCCCCAAAAACGCCGTCCATTTTGTGTTTTGGTGGGAAGGTTGCCAAAAAGCCTTTTTTGTTCTGAGCTTCTTTGGGCACCAGATCGCCGGCTTCTACCTGCTCGAAGTCTTTATTGCGAGTTAGAAAAGCGCGTACCTGTGCTTCGTTTTCCTCCGGCTCCATTGTACAAGTGCTATACACCAAAAAGCCGCCCGGCTTAACCAATTTTGCGGAAGCATCCATAAGCTCAGCTTGTAGCTTTACGATCTTGGTAATGTCTTCCATTTTTCGCTTCCATCGCAAATCGGCCCGTTTTGATAACACGCCAAGTCCAGAGCACGGTGCATCAAGTAATACCTGATCCGCCTCCACAGCTAATTCCGCTGAACGCAGATCCGCAACTTGAGGGGCTATCCATGAAGCATCAAATCGGTCGATGACTCGCTTCAGTTTTTTCAACCGATCAGCCTGCACATCTATTGCGTGTAAGGCACCTTCGCCTTTCATCAGAGACGCCGCGTAGAAGGTTTTGCCTCCGGGTGCAGCACAGGCATCAACAATCACCTGGCCCGGCTTTGGGTCCAGCAATCTAACAATCAGGCCAGAGCTTTCATCCTGCACAGCACAAAGGCCATCTCTCAGATAGCCCTGCCGTACCAGAGGTTGCAGGCGCGGGACACGTATAAAATCCTCCAGATACCGCGCCGGCTCCCAAGCAATTTCTTCGGCATCCAGCAAGGCTTTAAAAGCCTCTACAGATTGCTTGTTGGTGTTAACTCGTACGGTATAGGCCGGCCGCTGATTATTCCAGTCCAGCAGCTCTTCAATGGTTTCGGGGTATCGCTTCAGCCAACGATAGATGATCCAGTTCGGATGAGAATAACGGATGCCAAGTTCATTCGCACGAATTTGTTTTCGAGGCGCCGGCAAGCTGTCGCGATTGCGATCTATCGTTCTCAGTATGCCGTTTACAAGGCCGCTGGCCCCTTCACGAACGCCTTCTTTCGCCAGCACCACGGTTTCATTGATCGCCGCATGCGCCGGCGTACTCAGGAAAAGCAGATCATACACCCCAAGGCGCAGGATATGCTTGATGAGCGGCTCCAGCTTGTCATAATCTCCGGTGTAATACGATTCAAGAAGAAAATCCAGCCAGCGTTTCCACCGGGTAATGCCGGCGACATATTCTTTTACCTGCCGATGCTCTTGAGCCGATTCAACAAACATGGCTGGGTCATCGTCAAAACCTGGACTGCTCCGCTCTTCTTCCAGCTTCACAAGCTGCTGTACGGCAATCGACCGTGCGGTCTTAATCTTCTGTAATGCGTAAAGTCGAATTTTTGCCATCTATAATTAAAGAATCCCCTGTTATTCGTTTACCTTATGCCTAAGT
>JBGCEN010000407.1:0-8825 GCA_045106435.1 Rhodothermales bacterium | reverse complement strand
ATGGCAGAGATTGCAAATCAGAGTGATCCACTTGCTCAATTTGAAAAACTATCAGGCCATACGATCGACAACATTCCATTGCCGGCTAAAGGGCCGGTTGTGGGGTCAAAACCGGCAAAAGAAGGCGGAGCTGCAAATAATAATAGTGTCAAAGAAAAAGCAGTAGACTGGGTACCGATAAAACGCAAGCAGGGCATTACAACGCGTCGATGGGTTACTTCAGCGTCATTTTTGGCCTTGTCTTCTATCGCCGTTTTTTTCTTTGCATTGCATGGAAACAGGCTTGAAAGAATGGCTTATTTAGATCCTGAAGCCTTTTACACAAATGCTCCTTCCGGATTGAGAGGAATTGATCCAGGCATGGTGTCTGCAGATGGCGTAGGTGATGAGATGTCTGGTGTTAGAGCTGCTGAACTCAATACATTGTCTGGCCTGCGTTTTAAAGAGGGAGCGGGCATTGTCTTTGATGCGCAGCATTCAATCCTCAACCGGTTTTACACGTACGATCTGGATGCGCTAAGTAGAGCCGAAGTGATTTTTAATTCTATTCTGCAAGAGCAGGGCCTAGATGCGCAGCTTGCGAGTGAAGTAAAGTTTGCACTTGCGAAGGTTTATCTTGCGCAACATCGTACAAAAGAAGCGAGGGATTTACTGGATGATGTAGCTCAGTTTGATGGAATATGGGCTACAGAAGCATCGCAGATTCTAGATAAATTATAGCCTTTTGAAAAGCCTGAGTTCAAATCCACAAGGTAATGGTTATGCAGAGGTATTAAGCATAGGTGTTAAGCATTACCGGCATAATGAGCATCAGCAACTCTTCTCCATCTTTCTGTTCAAGTGGTGTGACAATGCCGGCTCTGTTTGGTGAGCTTAGCTCAAATACAATTTCGTCTGCATCAAGGTGGCTAAGGACTTCCGTCAGGTATGCGGCATTAAATCCTATCACCATATCTTCGCTGTCATAGTCAGCACTCACGGTCTCGTTTGCTTCGCTGGATCGCTCGATATCTTCGGCTGAAATCTGAACTTTATCTTTGGAGATAGAAAGACGAATTTGGTTTGTCATACTGGAAGAGTACAATCCAACGCGTTTCACAGCAGCCAGCATGGCTTCGCGATTAACAGCAAGGCGTTTGTCGTTTTCTACGGGAATTACTGCTTCGTAATTCGGATAGTTTTCGTCAATAAGTCGCGCTAAAACACGGCATGCACCAAAATCGAAGCTCGCATAACTTCCATCAACGAGGACTGCGCAATCTGCATCACTGGCAACGCGAGATGCGAGGGTCATGGCTTTTTCGGGTACGATATAGTTCGATGGTAGCTCACTGGTTACAGATTCCATTGTGAGTCTAACCAATCTGTGGCCATCTGTAGCAACCAGCCGGCCGCGATCCTGCTGGATTTGAAAGTAGATTCCCATCATAGCCGGGCGCAGTGCATCTTTGCTTACGGCAAAGCTTGTTTTTAATATTGCGCGCCGAAGAATTTCACCATTGGTTTGAAACCCTGATTGCCCGCTAATTTCTGGCAGAGCTGGGAAATCTGCCCCGTCCTGACCCACCATTTTGTATTTCCCTTGATCGGTCTGAAGGGTAATATGGAATTCGTCATCCGTGGCAAAAGAAATGGGAAGATTGGGTAATGCACGCAATGTGTCCAGCAAGCGTTTGGCTGGTACGGCAATTCTGTTTCCACGGCCGCCGCTGCCATTACTTTCAAACTGAACTTGAAGGGACTGAATAATTGATATTTCTAAATCAGTGGCGCTCAAGCGCAGCATATCGCCATCATGCTCAAAAAGTACACACTCCAGAATAGGCAAAGTGCTCTTGGATGGGACAGCGCCGGCAACTGTTGTTAGGGCCCGGAGGAGTTCAGCACTAGAGGCGGAGAACTTCATGGATTTGACCGATTCAAATGTTTAAGATACAGGTTTCTGGGTACAGGCTTTAAGTCGAACAGGATGTATAACGCAAGCCCGCTGCGTACAAATGTAGCCAGACCAATGCGCGAATCGTGCAAATTGCAGGCATTGGGCCTAATGTAGCGACACTTTAATTAAATAATTGCACTAAAGTTCGGTTAAACAATACTTTACTGCAAATATATGGACGTAAAAATCCTGAAAAATACACCGTGCTTATTTAATCCCAATGTATAGACGTGTATTTGACTGCAAAGAATTCTTGAGCAATCATGCTGCTCTTAAATATTGAAGTGCTTACCTGCTTCGTAACTCAAGTCTTTGACGTATCTCTTCAATTGTGTCGGAAAATTTCGGATCCGTGTCGATTTGGTCTTCTACGCTTTGGTTGGCATGGATAACAGTAGAGTGATCTCGGCCGCCAAAATGCAACCCGATGGTTTTTAAAGAATGCTGCGTGAGTTGTTTGGAGAAATACATGGCCACTTGCCTGGCTTGCACGACCTCTCGCTTCCTGGTTTTTCCACGGACCAGGTCTTCAGGGATGTTGAAGTATTCGCAGGCAATCCGCTGAATCTCATCGATAGTAAGATTCACCCGCGTATCTTTTATGAGGTCGCGAAGTACCTCTTTGGCCATGTTGAGATCAATCTCGCGTTTGTGCAGCGTAGCATGGGCAAGCAATCTGATCAGTGCCCCCTCCAGTTCGCGGATGTTGCTTTTGATATGATGTGCTACAAATTCAACAACATCTCTGGAGATATGGATGCCGTCATCCTCGGCTTGTCGTTGTAGAATCGCAATGCGTGTCTCAAATTCAGGTGCCTGTACATCGGCAGTGAGGCCCCATTGAAAGCGAGACAAAAGACGTTCTTCTATGCCTGATATATCCCGTGGTGGGCGATCAGCTGATAGAATAATTTGTTTTCCGGCTTGATGGAGGCTGTTGAAAATGTGGAAGAATTCTTCCTGGGTTTTTTCTTTGCCACCAAAAAACTGTACGTCATCCACAATCAGCAGATCTATCTGCCGGTAATACATCGAAAACTCGTTGACTCTGTTGTTTTGTATTGCCTGGACAAATTCAGTTGTGAAGCGCTCGCTTGAAATATATAGTACGGTTTGGGAATTATTGTTCGCGAGGATGTGATTGCCTATTGCCTGAATAAGGTGTGTTTTTCCAAGTCCCACGCCACCGTATATGAGGAAAGGATTGAAGCTTGTCGCACCTGGCTGTTGCGCAATCGCGAGAGACGCACTTCTTGCGAGCCGGTTACAATCCCCTTCAATAAACCGCTCAAAGGTATACGACTTGTTGATGTTGCTTTCGATTTTCGCCGGCTTTAAACCGGGAATAACAAACGGATTGCTAAATGGGGATTGGGGACTTGGTGGTGTTGCAGGATTGCCAAATCCCTGTGGGGGATAATGGGTGCGTGGAGGTTCCTGGCGGTTTTGGCGGGGTGGCTGGGAGCCTCCCCATTGTTGATTGTTGTTGTTCGAATTCCCAACAGTACCGTGTGGAGGCTGGTGTCCGCCCGGAGGCTTGCGGGATGGCAGCTGCATGGAAGAGCCTTCGTACCCTGTCTCGGCATCATCTTTTTCAATAACAATATTGTAAAAGAGCCGGCCTTGTGGGCCAAGCACTTTCATAATCGTTTTGCTAAGCAGGCCAAAGTAGTGCTCTTCGAGCCATTCGTAATAAAACCGGCTCGGGAGCTTAACTGTAAGCCTCGTTTCATTGTCTTCTTCAACCAGTTTGTCTGCCTTTAAGGGCTCAAACCAAGTTTTGAAACTTTGCCTGCTGATATTATCACGAATGATCTGTAGGCATTCTTGCCATACCTCTTCGGCTGATAACTCCATGCTAAATTAGGGCATCAAAAATCGCGCACACTCACGTCGAACCAAGTAAGCGTGACATCTATGAAAAAGAAACCAAAAGGACCCAGTGTTCAGGCTAATGAAGTGCCAACACAGCCTTGCAATACGAAAAGCTCAGATTTACCTGATGGTATGTAGTCCGTTTTGTGTACAGGGGATATGCACTTGTTATTCACATCCCGATATACCTGCCAAGGTTATCCACAACAGATCTTCTGTAAAAACCGCAAAATTACCAACATGTTATTAACACACTGAAAGTGCCTTTTCTGTGCTGTTTTGCGAGGTTTTTAAAAAAGACTGTCTACAGAATAATACACACAGGTAAAACTTTAACCGTGCAGTGGTGAATCATGATCCATTCTCCGGACTGGCGTGGGTCAATATAAACAAGTTATTCACACGAATAGGCGTATAGGGCAACGAATGCACTTGTTCCGCTTTCGGTGATGGAGAATGTGTTTAAAGTGGATCCTACTGAGCGAACTTGTGGTAGGAAACGTACACTTAATTCGTAGTGACAGAGCTGGTACCGACGGTACCGTGAATCCTTCCCGTAGCGGGGACAAGAATTGTAAACATTCTAGCGAATAACATCAAGCGGTTATGTTATGATTTTTTGCCTTGAAGAGTAACGATATTGCAACCGTTCTTGTTTTCGTACAAATTCTTGTCGTTTTAGGGTTGTGCGTTGCGTATTTATTTGTTGATGATGGTTGCGGCGTTTTGATAAGTTGATATTGTTGGGCCCATGATGAGGGGAGGAGAAGAGGATTGCGATACGCAGCTCTTCCTAAATCTTTCTGTCAGATACATTTGGCGACGCTATTAACTTGTCTGGGAGTTGGGGGCGTACTTTTTTGATACATGCTGGTTGGTACAACTTCTTTTTTACACCACTACTATATTCGTTCTGGTTTTTTTATTGGTATTTAAAATAGATCGTTGGTCATTTTGCGATGATTGAAATAGACATAAAAGCGCTAAAGCCTGGGCTTTATGATTATGAGTGGAGCCCGGAGGCTGAGCCGTTGGGGCTAGATCCTGAGGTTTTTCGTGAACTGCATGTAGAGGCTCGCGTAGATTTTGGTCCGTCCCGGATATTTGTTACAGTTCACACACGAGCCAATGCGAAGCTTGTATGTGATCGGACTTTGGTAGAGTTCGATCAATTTATTGAAGGGAGGCACCAGATATTATTTTCTTCGACGACTTTGGTTGAGGACATGGATGAGCAGGATGATGATGTCCGAGAGCTCGGCGCCGGCGATGAAGAAATAGATATTACGGATGTTGTGAGGGACTCCTTTGCTTTGTCTGTTCCGGTTCGTAAAGTTGCACCAGGGGCTGATAGTGAAGAAATTCCGTTGGTGTTTGGTGTTTCAGATCAAGAGGGGCCTTCGATAGATCCTCGTTGGGAGGCCTTGCGTAAATTAAGTTCGCAAGGCGATGAGTCTGGCAGCGAAGAATAGCCGGCTTCATCATTTATTTGCTTTCCATCAGGGAAATACCCACCCACAAATGCATTTAACAGAGAACCCAGACGCCTAGGTGGGAGTACATTACCGCCTTTGGCTAAATTTTTGGTTATAGAAGCTGTATAGAGTGTAAAAATGGCTAATCCGAAGCGTAAACATTCAAAAGCACGTACAAGATCACGTCGTTCTGTTTATTACGGTAGCTTGAGCAGTCCTCAAACGATGGAATGCTCAAATTGTAGTAATACAAAATTACGTCACCGCGCCTGCCCACATTGTGGCTACTATCGTGGTCGTAAATTGGCAGAAGGCAGCAGCGAATTTGCATAGTTTAGATTGTTGGGGTTGCGACATCGTCATTTGATGTGTAATCTTCGGCGGTATTCTAAAAGACAATCTGATTATCTATGCCTATCCGAGTTGCTGTGGATGCAATGGGGGGAGATCATGCCCCTGGTGTTGTAGTTGAGGGAGCGTTGGCGGCTTTGGCAAAATCCGCAGGCAATCTAGAGATCCTGCTGGTTGGTCCTGAGTCCTTGCTTCTGCAAGAACTGTCACAGCATGACGTTACAGGCCCTCTCGAGGGTTTAACGATTCTTGATGCGCCTGAAGTTATTGGTATGGCGGAATCGCCAGCCTCAGCAGTTAAGAACAAGCGCCGCTCGTCAATACATGTAGGTCTTGGTGCCCATAAAAACGGCGATGCTGATGCTTTTATCAGCGCCGGCAATACGGGTGCCGTTATGGCCGCCTCTCTTTTTACATTGGGCCGATTGCCTAATGTTGCCCGACCTACACTGATAGGATTCATCCCAACCACCAAGGGAAATCATAGCATCAGTGTAGATATGGGGAGCAATGTAGATTGCAAGCCCGAGAATTTGGTTCAGTTTGCCCGAATGGGTGCTGTCTTTGCTGAAAAGATGCTGAACAGGGAAAATCCTTCCATTGCCTTGATGAATATTGGGGAGGAGCCCGGCAAGGGCAATGAGCAGATTAAGGCCACCTACAAACTTCTTGATGCCCGATCAGATGTAAACTTTGTTGGTAACATCGAAGGGCGAGACCTGCTGTTTTATGCTGCAGATGTCATCGTATTCGATGGGTTTGTTGGCAACATCGTGCTCAAATTTGGAGAGAGTTGCATGACAACCGTGTTGCGGCAGCTTGTTGTGGAAGAAATGGAGCGGCTGCAATTTGATGACGCGCAGAAAGGACTCGTCAAGAAGCTGCTTGGATCTATCTCAAAACGATTTAATTACGAAGAGTACGGAGGGGCACCCCTGTTAGGTGTTGCCGGCAATGTGCTGATTGGTCATGGAAGCTCTTCAGCCCGTGCCATCACACAATTAATCCTCACCGCTACCAGGGTTGTAGACCAGAATATTCCCGAAGCAATCACAGAAGTGATCGGCGATTAAGCGCTGCGGCTCTTATTTTGACACCTGCTCTGACCCTGTTCCGTGCCTTTTTCTAAAAAGTGACCGCTATGCGAAGTGCTGCTATTACAGCTGTTGGCCATTATCTACCCGATTATATACTGACCAACGCTGAACTTGAAACAATGGTAGATACCAACGATGAGTGGATCCGTACGCGTACGGGTATCCGCGAGCGTCGGGTTTTAAAGGATCCTGAGAAAGGTACTTCTTACATGTGTACAAAGGCTGCTGAAGAGCTTTTGCGCAAACGAGGTATTGGAGCGGAAGAAATCGACCTCATCATTGTTGCCACTGTTACGCCAGACATGGTGTTTCCTGCAACTGCCTGTTTGGTTCAGGCGCAACTGGGTGCTTCCAAGGCATGGGGATTTGATCTTTCTGCTGCGTGTAGTGGTTTTCTTTTTGCGCTTTCAACAGGAGCACAGTTTATAGAATCAGGCAAGCATCAGAAGGTGTTGGTGATTGGTGCCGACAAAATGTCTGCAATTCTTGATTACACAGATCGAACAACGTGTGTATTGTTTGGTGATGGCGCCGGCGCTGTACTGCTGGAGCCTAATGAAGAAGGCAATGGTGTTGTTGACTCGATAGAGTATACAGACGGATCAAACAGCAAGGCACTATGCATGCCAGGTGGTGGGAGTCTAAACCCTGCATCGCATGAATCGGTTGATGCCCGGCTGCATTACATCCAACAGGATGGACGAACCGTGTTTAAAAATGCTGTGAAAGGCATGGCTGACGTGGCTGCTGAAATTATGGAGCGCAATAATCTCGAAGGAGATGACGTGCGTTACCTCGTGCCGCATCAAGCAAATTTACGTATCATTGACGCGACAGCACGCCGGATGGGTGTCACCATGGATAAGGTGATGTTGAATATCGAACGCTATGGCAATACAACTGCCGGCACCATTCCGCTTTGTCTTTATGATTGGGAGTCAAAACTGCGTAAAGGCGATAATCTTGTGTTGACTGCTTTTGGCGGTGGATTTACCTGGGGAGCTACGTACCTGAAATGGGCGTATGATGGATCAAAAGTAGCAACCACGACTGAATCTTAGATCGTAATCAGTTTTTAGTGATGCGTTAATACTCATTTTCGACCGTGAGTCACTAAAAGCGAACCACTAAAAACCAACTAGTATTAAAATGAAGCTGGATCTTACAAATAAGAATACGCTGGTTACTGGAGGCACGCGAGGAATTGGTAGAGCCATGGTTGAAGCATTTGCTCAGGCTGGTGCCCGTGTTGCATTTACGTACCGCTCTTCTACAGATACAGCAATGGCGCTTAAAGAAGAACTGGAAGCCAAGGGCACCGAGGTGCTATGTTTTCAGAGTGACGCCGCTTCATATGATGGTGCGCAGGAAACTGTGAAATCGGTGGTTGATACCTGGGGAAGCATTGATGTTTTGGTCAATAACGCCGGCATAACCAAAGACGGCCTGATGATCAGAATGAGCGAAGAAGACTGGGATGCTGTCATTGGGACCAACCTGAAAAGCGTGTTTAACTTCTCTAAGGCAGCTTATCGGCCCATGATGAAACAGAGGGCCGGCAAAATTATTAATATATCTTCAGTGGTTGGTGTTATGGGTAATCCCGGACAGGCCAACTACGCTGCTTCGAAGGCTGGCATTATTGGTTTTTCCAAGAGTCTTGCCAAAGAACTGGGAAGTAGAGGTGTGACTGTAAATGTTGTTGCGCCTGGCTATGTTGCTACTGATATGACTTCTGCCCTGTCTGATAAAGCACAGGAAGCTATGTTGGGTGCCGTGCCCCTGGGGCGTCCGGCGTCGGCAGATGATGTGGCGAATAGTGTATTGTTTCTCGCTTCTCCTGCTGCAGACTATATTACAGGTCACGTACTGCATGTCGATGGAGGCCTGGCTATGTAGTTTTTTGTAGTGATTCGTTTTTAGTGATTGGTTGTAAGTGGTGGTTTTTTTAGAACCTGTCTACGATCTATGGCCGAGATTGCATTTGCAGCAATTTTTGTTCAAATCAAGGCGCTTTTTGTGTTCGATGCAGCGCATCGGGCGCAAAAAGGAACGCAGATATGGGCAAAAAGGGCGCACAATGCACCT
>JBGCEN010000406.1:0-14478 GCA_045106435.1 Rhodothermales bacterium | reverse complement strand
GTGTATTCTCGGAAATCATCAAGAGGCTGCATGGTGAGCTCAGAAAGATAGGTGCCCAGTAAAGGGATATTCAATCCCGGATCTGTGCTCGGAATGCCTGGTGCAAAGGAGGACAGAATGCCGGCAAGCAAGTCGTTCATGCCGGGATTCTTTATGTACATCATCTGGCCGATCCGTTCATTCTCCGGATCGTGCATAATACTATAAGGTAGATATCCCTTGATCCCATTAGGAATACAGATACCCATACACTCCCCAAATACACCATCTTCATAGCGCAGATCTGGCGGGAAAGGGGGTAATAAACCCCGATTGTCCAGGCCGATGTTGATTGTAATTGTAGATCGGTTTGAGCTAAATGTCGGGCGGTTTGGGGCTCTGTAAATGTTTCTGGTGTAGCGTTGCCAATCGTATGCTTCAGCTGATGTGATTAAACGGTCAAAGGATGGGCCTCGGAGAAACAGCCGGTTCATACTGGAGCGCATCCCTGAGTCGCCACAAGCACCCATGAAAGTGTTTGCTACAAAAGAGTCTTTGGTAAAAGACTTTTCAGATAAGCTATTCAGTGGTTCAGTATTGCAGTGTTTTCCAAGCAATGCTTCATGGATCTTCAAGAAATCGATGGATATCACTTTTGCAAAGTCGAGCGCCTCATTTCTTGTCTTGAAATAAATATATTGATCGGGCTCTGTATCATTTGCAATCACAGGTGATTGTGTGCCACTGGATGCATCACCAATATCGCAGATCGTATCATCGTCTACCTGAATGCACAGAGTCCCAACCGTGGCAAGTAGCAGCGTATTTCTTGCTGCACCGTAGGATGAGTCACAGCGGCCATCACCCAATAAAGCATACCTTGTTAACTCAACGGAGACATTGGCCTTTGAGGCAAGCCGTTTAGCAATGTTGAGTCGGTGATCTCTATCAAGATATTTTAAAGCCAGGGGATACTTTTTTGCAACGGTATCAATTTTTTGTCTCGTACGCTTTGCTATATCTGGCCGCCGGCTATCATCTACAACGTAAAAGATCGTCTGCCTGTTAAATTGCAAGGCATTGGCCATGTAACTCTTCAGGCAACGAGCGACTGTATCCGGTCGATCACGTGTGGGAATCCCGATAGATGTGATGGAGGGCGTGGCTTGCATTGGATGACCGTGAACGGAGGCAGTGTTCCGGATTAGATGAAGCTGATTGTACGATCCTGTAAGACTGAAAATAATTGAGTGCAAGGTATGAAATTCCTTGCCAGATTGTCTTTTGATACATATTCTTCACATATAAGGAACGGTAAAAGAAAGCGAGGGTTGGTATCTTGCCTTTGACCAATTCTGAAGTTCATTCCCCGTAGCGAAGACCATTTATCATGCGGCAGTATCAGCTCAACCTCGACGAATCCACGCCTCCTCGAACTTCGATAGATGCTGATAAGATTTTACAAGGATTAAATGAGGTGCAGCAGACGGCAGTAACTGCTACCGAAGGGCCCGTGATGATTGTCGCCGGCCCAGGATCAGGTAAAACGCGTACGCTCACGCATCGTATCGCTTATTTGCTAGGCAAAGGCTTGGTCAGGCCGTACCAAATTCTTTCTCTCACCTTTACCAATAAAGCGGCCCGTGAGATGAGGGAGCGTGTTGAGGAACTGGTTGGAGAGGAAGCTGCAAGGGGGATGTGGATGGGGACATTTCACTCCATCTTTGCCCGCATGTTACGGGTTGAGGCTGAAGCGATTGGCTATACGCGCGATTTTTCTATCTACGATACCGATGACAGCGAGCGCATCATTCGGAACGTTATGGCGCAGCAAAATATCGACGCGAAGCAATTTAGTCCGCGCGCCATGCGTTCGCAGATTTCCAGCGCGAAGAATCAGATGGTTTCTCCTGACGAGTACAACCGTATGGCGGCCACGCGCGTCCAGGAGCAGGCTGCCCGCGTTTATAAACCATATCAGGAGATTTTAAAAAGGGCAAATGCAGTAGACTTCGATGATCTGTTGATCAAACCCATTGAGCTTTTTCAGCAGCATCCGACTATTCTTGAAAAGTATCAGGACCGTTGGAAGTACATCCATATCGATGAGTATCAGGATACCAATCACGCACAGTATTTACTGACGAAACAGCTAGCGTCCAAGCATAAAAACATCTGTGTGGTAGGGGATGATGCACAGAGTATTTATGCCTTTCGTGGCGCTGATATTGCCAATATCCTGTCGTTCCAGCGGGATTATCCTGAAGCAACCACCATTCGGTTGGAGCAGAGCTACCGCTCTACGCAGAAGATTTTGAAGCTAGCTGATTCGATCATTGGACACAATGAAGATCAGCTTGACAAATCGCTTTGGACCGAGAATGGGGACGGTGATCCGATCGTTTTGGTTGAAGCCATTTCTGAACGTGATGAAGCGCAAAAAGTAGAGCGTAAGATTCGAGATCTCGAAGTGCGGACTGCTTTTTACTATAAAGACTTCGCCGTGCTGTATCGTACAAACGCACAGAGTCGTTCTTTTGAAGATGCTTTGCGTCGAGGTAATATTCCCTACAGGGTTGTCGGGGGAGTGTCGTTTTATCAACGAAGGGAAATCAAGGATGTGCTGGCCTATCTCCGATTGCTGGTGAACCCCAATGATGTAGCGAGCCTTCGGCGTGTTATCAATTACCCAACGCGTGGTATAGGTGCAAAAACGCAGAAACAGGTTTTTGGTTATGTTGAGCATACAGGCATGCCGCTTTGGGACGCCATGCATACGCTGGATCAAGCCGGCCTGACAGCCAGGGCGCAAACGCTGGTGAGCAAGTTTGCGAAAATGATAGAGGACTATCGTGCCATAATGGACTCGCAGCCGGCTGATGAAATTGCGCGCGAGTTGATCAAGGAAGCGGGTATTTTCTCCGACTTACGAGATGAAGGTACACAGGAAGGACTGGTGCGGTGGGAGAACGTACAGGAGTTGATCAGTGCTATTGCGGAGTTCAGACAAGAGGAGGGCTCCAATGGATCACTCAGTGAGTTCTTGCAGCAAGTCTCGTTGTTTACGGATCAGGACAAAGATGAGGTAAATGACGACCGTGTCACGCTGATGACTTTACATGCGTCCAAAGGATTGGAGTTTGAGGTTGTATTTATCGCCGGCCTGGAAGAAGGTCTTTTCCCTCTCGCCAACGCATCCCAGGAGCGAAAAGACCTTGAAGAGGAGCGCCGGCTGTTTTATGTGGGCGTCACACGGGCCAAATCTTACCTGACACTTTTGACTGCGCGTTCGCGCTTCCGGTATGGCGAACATCAGTCTTGCATTCGAAGCCGATTCCTTGAAGAAATCGACACAACTGTTATCAAGACCGAGGCAGGCCAGCCTTTAGAGCAAAAACCCGGACGTTTCAGTGTGGGCGGGGGGAATACTTTTTCATACGATAATGTTGCTCCTGATTATTACAAAAAGAGCCTTAGCGAGTCTTCAAGCAAGAAAAAAACAAAAACGATAAAAGTTGAGCCGCCGAGTGGCCGGCGTGTTGTTTATGATGAAGGTGAAGGCCAAATTGTACCCGGTGCTTTAGTTGAGCATGAAACGTTTGGGCAGGGAAAGGTACTAGCTATGGAGGGGAGTGGCACGTATGTGAAAGCTACCGTCTTTTTTAAATCTGTGGGACAGAAAAAACTCGCATTGAAATTTGCCAAGCTAAGACTTGTTGGTTGAGTTCGTCTTAAACAAATGACTGAAAAGAATTTCGTAGAATGCCGCAGATGAATCTTTCCTTTGTGTAGACAATAGGAGGGTGAATAAAGGCGACTAAAAAAAGCCTGTTTCTTGAGGCATCTCACCCTGCTTCAATCAGAAAGTGTCCTTCGTGATACCAACGATATACACTGAAATTGTACAATATTGCACTACCACCCTTTGTTAATCATACCAGATTGTTGATGCGCTTAACCTCTCGTAATTTGGCCCAGACGTTGATCGTTTTCCTGTTTGTTTTCCTTGCAGGTTGTGGCACTGATAACAGTAAAGAAGCCCTGATTATCTACTCCCCGCATGGGAAAGAAATGCTGAGTGCTTTTGAAGATGTCTTTGAGGAAGCACATCCTGACGTTGATGTGCAATGGATTGACATGGGAGGGCAGAATGCCTACGACCGAATTCGTACAGAGAGACAACGGCCGCAAGCCAGTCTATGGTGGGGGGGGGCGAGCACAGCTTTTGACCGGGCAGCACGGGAAGGATTGTTGGAAGTTTACAAACCAACCTGGTCTGAGTCTGTTGATGACGGTACCCATCACCCGGAAGATTTATGGTATGGCACATTCTTAACGCCCGAAGTAATCGCGTTTAATAGCCGGACCGTGCCGGCTGACGATAATTTGCCTACAGATTGGGATGATCTGCTCGATCCTCAATGGAAAGATCGAATTCTTATCCGTTATCCATTGGCTTCCGCGACCATGCGAACTATTTTTGGCGCCATGATCATGCGGTTTGATACAGTAGAAGAGGGATACGCGTGGTTGGCGCGTTTGGATATGAATACAAAGACCTATGCGGCTGATCCAACCCAGCTTTATCTAAAGCTTGCACGTGAAGAAGGAGATATATCGCTTTGGAATATGCCGGATATCTTCCTGCAGCAGCAAGAGAATGGTTATCCTTTTGGCTGGTTAATTCCACTAAGTGGTACACCCGTTTTAACTGATGGGATCGCGTTGGTCAAAAATGGACCAAACCTGGAGCGTGCGCGTCAATTTTACGAAATGGCCACTTCGAAGGAAGCCATGGCAATACAGGCGAATGCTTACTTCCGCATTCCTACCCGCAAAGACTTGAGTCAGGACGTACTGCCGGATTGGATTACAGGCACTGAAGTGCGTCCAATGGATCTTGACTGGGAACGTCTGGTAACTGAAGGACCTAAGTGGATGCAATATTGGGATGAAAACATCAAGGGCAGGGGAGAAGCATACCTTCAGGAGCAGGGGCTTGCGGTGAAATGAGTAGGCAGTTTACAGTAAGCGGTCTACTGTGGCACCTAACTCTTCTCTAACTGACAACTGATTACTACAAACTTAGCCACTAACCGTACTGTACAATGCCCAGCAGCCGGCGATGAAGAGTCCAATGCTGGAGAGCCAGAGCATGATGTCCCATGCCCGTCCTGTTAATAAATCGGGGTCGCTTCGCTTGTATCGGAAATAGAGTACCGCGACGCCCAGCATGGGCAGCATCACTGCCTGGGCAACACCGCTTGCGAGAATCATTGCTACTGGTGATTTAACGAACAGATATGTGCTCAGTGCCATCAGGGGCCAGATCATGCTAATGACTTTGGTCCACTTGAGTCTGGCGGCTTCGGATCCGTCGTGAAATCCGAAGAGCCCGAATGCATCTGCTACCATGCGGCTGTAGCCGGCGGCAACGACAAAAAAGGTGGAATACAACACGGCAAACGCGCCAAAGAGAAATACGCCTTGTGCCCACGACCCAAAGACAGGCACATACATTTCCGACAAGGTTCGGATCATATCTCCCCGGGCGGGATTGAGACCAACACGCCATAGTACTGCAGCGCCAAGCAGATAGAATACCACTGTTGTAAAAGTATAAACGCCCATCGATGCCCATGCATCAATTTTCAACACCCGAAACCACCCACGCGCGCGTTGAGTCCATGCTGCTGAGCCGTCTCTATTGCCGGTTTGTTTAGCGTACCCCTTTTCCAGGCACCAATACGGATACATCAACAATTCCCCAGATCCCATACCTATGATACCAAAGGCAGCAAGAGCGGTCGTGGTTGGGTTAATGGCACTGGAAAGGTCCACTGGTGGTAAATTGAACTGCAGGCCTGTTGTAAACTCCTGCCCGGTAACCCCCCATTCGGTAAATTGTAAAAAAGCCAGGGTGATTATCGTAATGAGCGTAAACAACCCGACGAGCACTGCGGTGACACTTTGTATCATACCATAGTGGCCTATGAGCATAAGCCCTGAGGTCAATACGGCTATGATTGTCGCCCATATGTATGCATCTTTGGGTTCATTTGTATTTTGCAGTTGCGTAGTTAGTTGATCTACACGCTCGACGATAGCCGGCGCCGGCGTTTGTCCATCAGATTGCATCAAGGCAATTTCAACCCTGGTCTTTACCAGTTCATCCTGCAATTCATTGAACACCTCACCTTGCTCCGTAATGGGAGTGCTAATAGCAAGCGCTTGCCCGACACCTCCCACAATACCACCTTGCTGAGAGATAATGAGCAAAGTCATGATGGTCCAATACCAAACGATCCAGTTCACTTTGTAACGTGGTCCGGGTACTTTGTTGAGCGCTTCCAGCGGTGTCTCATTCCAGGTTATGGTATAGCGGCCCATCTCGATTTGGGCAAAAACCTTGATAACACAGCCCACAATAACCAACCACAACAACCAAAAGCCGGCCTCTGCGCCCACTTTTGTTGTTGCAATCAATTCGCCCGATCCTACAATGGAGCCGGCAATAATAATCCCCGGACCAAGATTCCTTAGCGTTTGGCCAAAGGTTCTGGGCGGGTCCTCAATAAATTGATTGTCGGCTTGTTGATGGTCCAATGTACTGGTGGTTTATTCGAATGATATTACGAATAGGCGAGTGCTGTCTGTGTTGAACTGCCAAGGCCATCAATGCCCAACTCAACTGTATCTCCAGGCGAGAGGTATTGTGGCGGATCAAAACCCAGGCCTACGCCGGCTGGTGTGCCGGTTGAGATAACATCGCCTGGAAGCAAGGTCATGAATTCGCTGACATAACTTACAATCGTCGGGACATCAAAGATCATATTGGCTGTATTGCCTTGCTGTTTAAACTCGCCATTAACCTTGAGCCACATGGCGAGATTATGGACATCTGCGATTTCATCTTTGGTCGCTACAAAAGGGCCGATGGGAGCAAATGTGTCGCAGCTTTTGCCTTTGACCCACTGCCCACCCCGCCTGATTTGCCAATCACGTTCGCTATAATCGTTATGAAGCGTAAAGCCAGCGATGTAGTCCATCGCTTCTGCCTTACTGACGTGAGACGTCTTTTTTTCGATAACAATAGCCAGTTCTACTTCCCAGTCCGTTGCAACACTGCCTTTAGGAATGACCATGTTATCATTAGGCCCGACGATGGCAGAGGATGCTTTAAAAAAGACAACCGGTTCTTTGGGCTCCTCAAGACCAGACTCTTTAGCGTGGTCGCTATAGTTGAGTCCGATACAGACAATTTTGCTGGGACGCGCAACGGGTGGCCCCAGCCTTTCATTAGTAGAAATGATCGATCCTTCAGAACCACGCCCAGCCAGCCATGTTTGTAATCGCTCGATGCCTCCAGAAGCAAAAAAAGATTCATCGTAATCACTTGTTAAATGACTCGTGTCAATTCTCGTACCATCATCCAGGATAACGCCTGGTTTTTCACTGCCTGCCTGTCCGTATCTGATTAACTTCATTTTTCTTCTTTCGAAACGATAACTATGTGCGATGGCCGCATGTTACGGCATAAATTATACTTGATGCAACTGGAAAAATGAGTGGGACAAATACATTTGTCTCGCTCGTTCCGGGTTTAGGGTTTTTCTTAATATGAATATGTCGATGTACTATGAATGTGGTTGCGCTTGACAATATTGAAGGAGTAGTTTATTTGTTCTGACGCTGGGAGTCAATTGTGAAATGATAAACTAATTGGTTGCCGGCAATATAGTTTTATTCAAATGATGTGGTGTTGCGAAAGATATGATCCGGTTTATAGCAGTTGCTTTGGGTGGGGCAGTAGGGGCCATGGCACGGTATGGCATTTCACTACTAATCAACGGAATGTTCGATGGCCCAGCGCCGGTTGCCACATGGACTGTTAATCTACTCGGCTGTCTACTGATCGGGTTTCTCGTGCCTTTTCTGACGGGATTATCTGTATCGATGCCCGTTCAGTTGTTTGTTCTTGTAGGTTTTCTTGGGTCATTAACTACATTCTCCACCTTCAGTATGGAATCCGTCGTTTTGTGGGAAGATGGGCGGATTATACTCCTTATGCTAAACGCAGTAGCCAGTGTTGCGGCGGGAATTTTACTTGTGTGGGCTGGCATGAAAGCCCATGCGTTGATTTATCCCGTAGCAGGTTGATAGAATGGTTTAGTGCTTTGTTCGCAAGGTGCTGAGGATTTATGGGTACGAACTGAAGCAAGATTTATTTCGTACTCATCAAACCCTTCGTACTCATCAAACCCTTCGTACTTCTCGTACCCTTCCCTTACAGGTAAAGCCGTACGTCGGTGTATTGCATGCCGGCGCCAACTGCTGCCTCAACTCCCATGTCGGCATCTTCATAGACCTGACACTTCTCCGGAGCTATACCAATACGCCGCGCAGCCTCCAAAAATATATCTGGAGAAGGTTTGGGCTTCACTGGATCATCTGCCGTTATATACACCTCAAAATATTGCGATAAGCCTGTAGCGTCTAACGAAATTTTGACCGTTTCATACGGCCCTCCAGATGCTACTGCCATGGGTATTTTATTGTGATATTTGTAGACAAGGGCAGTCACCGGCTCAATTTCTTTGACATGAAGCAGCTTCTTTTTCGCCAGATTCTCTTTCTCTTCAGTAAATGCTTCGACATCAAAGTCGTATCCGAATTTCTCATTGAATGCCGCAATGATGCCATGCGTAGGTACGCCTTTTAATCTTTCCAGGAAGTCGTGGGGGCAGGTGGCTCCAAATCGCTCGAATGTTTCGTGCCAGCATTCCCAGTGAATCGGCATACTGTCTACAAGCGTTCCATCACAATCAAAGATAAGTCCTTCAACACCGGGGGCCACTGCAATCATAAAGCTGTTTGAAAAAAGTTAAAAGTTAAAAGTTAAAAGTTAAGTGGGTGCTTATCCGGCCAGTTTTATGACTGTCTGGATGCACAAATCAACGACAAAGATACAAAGGACCATCATGCCGGCGTATAAAAAAATCTTCATGATCCAGTGTCGTTCTTTTGCTACGTACCAACCGCTTGCTAGCCCAGCGAATGCGGCTGCGATTAGTAAGAATTTACTGCCTATCCAGGCAGTGTCAGGCGTGATGTAAAGAAGCGCAATAAGCATCGCGCCCGTGCCGGCAATGATGTCAGATAATTTAATAATCGAGTTCATACTACTTTGTTAAGACTCGCTTAATCTGATGTTGGAAGGTGGAGGGGAGATTCGAAACCCGTTACCCGCGTACTGAAACCCGATTACTGATAACTTACTACTTAATGGTCGGAGGGCCATCAAGAATACCCAGTTCGATCATAAATTGATCTGCTGCCAGAACGGTTTCTACAAAAGGTTTGTTGCCATGCCGTCCGTAATTGAAAAATCCGTGTCCCATGTCTTGAAAACTCATGAGCCGGCAAGAACTCCCCGTATTGGTCATTGCTGTACAGAATCGCTGGGCATCTACGATTGGGACCGTGTCATCGGTTGTCCCATGAAAAATAAGCGTTGGCGGGTGCTCGGCTTCCACCTGGTGTATAGGGGAGAGGGGCATTGGGTCGAGACCTTTAAACCGGTCATGCCATTTCTCAGGTTGTAAGTCCAATACCGGGTTAAACAATATCATCGCGACGGGTTGGGAGCCAATGCTGAGATCGTCCGCGCCATCTTCTCGCCCTTCTATTACCCCGGTACAAGCTGCTACGTGCCCGCCTGCTGAACCACCTGCGGCTACGATTTTGTCTGGGTCTATATTGAGCCGCTCTGCGTTTGCTCTTACCCAGCGAATAGCGGATTTGCCATCTGCGACGCTTTCAAAAGGTGTTGTGTCGTGCTTGTTTTTAATTCGATATTCTGCAGCTATTGCAACCATACCGCGCGACGCAAAATAATCTGCGTGTGGATAAAACTGTTTGGGGCTTCCACTAACCCAGCCGCCGCCAAAAAAGAATACAATAGCCGGCCGGAGTTTGTCTGCGTCATCCTCAGGGGGCTCAAAAACGTGTAGCCGAAGCGTATCATTGCCTACCGTTTTGAAGTCGACCAACTCAAAATCATAACTTGGTTGTGCATATAACGCAACGGCAAAGAAACCCAGCCCCAAAAATAAGCAACTGACTCGATATAACATATTGAAATTACTTGATTTAGATCACTATGTAGTCGTTGGGTTACGAAAGCTCTTTAATTTTAATATTCCGGAATTCGACGAGATGTCCGTGTCCTAGAAAACCTATGTATCCTGATTCATTGAATAGACCAGGATGCTCCTTTTCATCAATTGTAGTTGGGCTACCGGCTTCCTTGATATCTACATCTACTATGGTTTCTCCGTTAAGCTGAACAGTGATGTGATTACCCTTTGCAATGACGATCTGTTCGTTCCATTCTCCAAGGGGTTTTTGAAAGCCTTTTTTTGCAGCGGCAACACCATAAACAGAGCCGTGAAATTGCCACGGTTGCAGATCTGCATAAACTGGTGCCGAGTTGTCCAGAATTTGTAATTCCATGCCGTAGTAGGCAGCATCTTTCCCCTGTTCTGCCCTGATACCCAGACCATTGTTACCGCCGGCTTCCAGCTTGAAGTCGAAGTGTAGTTCAAAATCACTGTACATTTTATCTATGTAAAGATTGCCTCCACCGTCTTTGAGGCAAACCAGCTTGCCATCTTGCGCTGCGTACCCTTCTGTGTTCCCAACCCAGCCATCCAGATTTTCTCCATTAAACACAGATACAAATTCATTCGCGGATGTTGCCATTTGCTCTGCTACTGTAGATTGTTCAGGAGGAGAATCCTGACATCCACTAATCAAAAGAAGGAGAAGAACGAGTTTGGATAGATGGTTTTTGTACATGGTTATATTTGATTTTATCATAGCGCGCAGCGATTTCTTCGCCAGTTTGTAAAGCACCTGGCTTTGGTTTGGGTTAAATGCATCCCAATAAACAGCGTCCACTAACGTAAGGAAAAAACATTTAATCCTGTGACAAAACCAACTTTCGTACCTGACATGCAGGTTGGCAGGAAGCCAGTTTTCTATACCTGATGTCTTGAGAAAACATGATCTGCTTCCGTTTTGATGTCGTTTTTGATGTCGTTTTTGATGCCGTTGATAGAATGGAAGGTCTGCTTATATTGTTCACTATACAGCGTGAACGATCCATCTTTTGTAAGCCGGCGTGATATCATGTTTGTATGAAGGTTTTACCTGCCCAAGATAAGACTGTAATCCGTTTGTTTTGGGTGATCATGCTTTAATCAAGCAAAAAACACCGAGTAAAGAACAATGAGTAACCAATCCATGATGCCGCGTCCGTTGCAATCAGCTTTGAGTGAGATCGGAGAGCAGTTAACGAATCGGGTAACAACTGCAGCAGAAGTACTGGAAGATCATGGTCAGGACTATTCATGGCATCCACCTGCAACACCACAGGGCGTGTGCTTTCCCCTAACCAATGAGGAAGTGAGCTTTGTTGTTAAAACATGTGCGAAATATAAAATTCCCATAATCCCTTTTGGCGCCGGCTCGTCACTGGAGGGTGGTGTGTTGGCCACAGCAGGAGGGATCAGCGTTGATTTGTCGCGGATGAATCAGATTTTGCAGGTAAGTATTGCTGATATGGATTGCACGGTTCAAGCCGGCGTACGTCGATTGCAATTAAACGAGCGACTGGAAGCAGAAGGCGTCTTTTTCCCTGTAGATCCAGGAGCAAATGCCACGTTGGGCGGCATGGCAGCTACCCGCGCCAGCGGCACAAACGCAGTCCGGTATGGCACAATGCGGGAGAATGTGGTATCGATGAAAGTGGTGTTGTCCGACGGGCGCATCATTGAAACCGGTACAAGAGCCCGGAAATCTGCCGCCGGCTATGACTTGACCCGCCTGTTTGTCGGTTCTGAGGGCACGCTGGGTATTATCACAGAAGTGACGCTGAGATTACATCGTGTGCCGGCGCAGATTGAAGCAGCCGTGATCAGATTCCCTGACATCGCACATGCTATAGAGGCCGTCATCAAAACCCATACGGCCGGTATACGGATGGCCCGTATTGAATTGCTTGATGGACTGATGATGAAAGGGATGAACCTTTACTCTTCGCTTGAATACCCCGAGCAACCTACACTGTTTTTGGAGTTCAATGGTACGCCGGCAGAAGTAGAAGATCAGGTACAAGCGTTTAAACAAGTTGCGGAGACGGCAAAAGGAGAGGGATTTGAGCGGGCAAAAACACGGGAAGACCGAGATCGCCTCTGGCATGCCCGGCACCATGCCTATCATGCCAGTCTTGCGCTGCGCCCTGGATGCCGTGTAATGTCAAGTGATGTGTGTGTACCTATGTCCCGTTTGGCTCAGTGTGTAAAGAGTGTGCGCGAGGACGTGGCCAAGTCCAATATTATGGCACCGCTGGTTGGGCATATCGGCGAAGGGAATTTCCACATGCAGTTTTTGGTAGATCCAGATAGCAAAGAGGAGATTGCAGAGGCTGGCAAACTCCATGAACGCCTTGTGCATAAAGCGCTGTCTTTAGGTGGTACCTGCACTGGAGAACATGGGGTGGGTATCGGAAAGCGTAAATATTTAGAGGCCGAATACGGTAGCGCATTCGGCCTCTTGAAAGATCTTAAAAAGACACTGGATCCATTAAATATCCTGAATCCAGGAAAAGTACTTGTTATAGAACGCTCCGGTCTTTGATTACAATCGAGGTGTTCTGATTGAGTGCCGGCAACATTGCGGCTACGCGCGCTACGGCTTCAGAGCTGTAAATGATTGTGCCTGTACCGTGAAATTGCAGGTCCAGTGAAGCAGGTGAAGACGTCATTTCTGTATTAAATCCGAAAGTAGTCTCCCATCCAGGTGTATTGTCGCCGGCGGGTACAGTGTTGTCTGATACGTAGTTCACAACGATTTTTTCGTCGTAGTAGTCCCAGTTTGCCGTTTCTACTCCTTCCGGCATGGTTTCCAGATCATCCGTTGACCCGGTTTCGAATGTGATTTCCCAGCTGTCAGTAGTCAGGGCTCTTATTTTAGCGTGAGGCTGTGCAACAAAGGCTGGATCATTATAACGGGCCATTCTGCTATACGTTGAGCTTGATGGCGGCGTAGTTGTGGTTAAGAAGTTAATCTGCTGTCCTAACTCATAACTGGTGCTGCCAGTAAACGTCTGATCCGCAGCGCTATTTGCACCTGCTGCAAATAAAGTTGTAGCGGTTTCTCCAACAGGCTTGATGTCAAGTGATGAAGCCATAGATGAACCAGACTTGTAATACATCACATCCAGCGTACCATTGCCTGGCATGTTAAAGGCTTTGGCACCATTCATAATGATTACCCCGCCGTAAACTCTGGAGCCGTGCGCTATTTTTACAAGTAAATCACTTTCCTTGTTAATCACTACAGTGCCTTCCCATTTCAACGTTCCGTTTGATGTGTCCAGGTCTCCGTCTATAACCAGCATACCATATCCCCGCACGTTGCCCTGAATGTCTGCATCTCCAGTTACATGAAGGATTACAGGTGATTCAGTAGTACCGTAGGTGCCCGAAAGGTTTTGTCCATCATGGGTTTGCCCAGCGAGCTGAATGGCATCATTATAAATATTGTTGAAATCGATGTTGAACGTATCGTGGTAGATATCTCCCTGACCATTTACGCCAATAATATTACCCATCTTTGTACTGCTCATGGCTGTCCTAACCTGGTCACGAACAAGTTGCGATGAGGTCCGTACGCCTCCAATGTGATGGCCTGGTGATGAACCACCAATTGAAGGAGGGCTGTAGTCGTTGCCAATAACGCAGAATTGCTGGCCTGTCATCTCTATTTCAGCTGACGGTGTATCAATTAGCAACGCGGCGTCCAACGTTCCTCCTGATAAGGTTCGCTCCAGCGTGGTCTTGACCTCGCGTTGCATACCTTCATATTCAGCCGTAACAGTTACTGTAATTTCGTTGTCTCCGTTTGCAACAGCTGAGGCGCTAAAATGACCGCCTTTCATTGCGATATCTGTATAAGATATGCTCGTCGGTGCATTATCGAAGTCACGTTTAGCCCTTGCCATGACAAGGCTTTCAGCAGACTTAATGATCTGATTTAGCAGGATTTCTTCTTGATATTCTGAAACTGTAGCATCATTGGTCGCTGCCTGTTGAGACATGCTGATCATCAACGCCGTGCCGCTTATAAGGCTTGCAGCAATAAGGAAGAGTGTTCTGGTACCCATTGTGAAATAGCGTAAAGGTAATGCAGGTTTTTTAAATCGATTTTAAGAAAGCTGCAACATGGAAAAAAACTAGGCCATGGAGGAGATTGCACGAGAGGCAAGGAAAAGAGAGGGCTTTCTTGGATTTAGACTCGGGTTTATGCTTCTTCAGCACAATAAAAAAGAATCAATACTTAAATAAGCATTCTCGACAGCGTGCACAATAGCGTTTTGGCGCAATATATCCGGCCGGCTTTTACTTTTGGATTAAGCCGCTGCTTAGATCGTTT
>JBGCEN010000405.1:0-10523 GCA_045106435.1 Rhodothermales bacterium | reverse complement strand
GTGGTCGGGGGCGGAATTGAACCGCCGACACATGGATTTTCAGTCCATTGCTCTACCAACTGAGCTACCCGACCGCTTCGGTCGAAAAACATACGCTTATAGCCACTCGTAAAACAAATGATCCGTGGAAAATGTAGGGTTTTATGAAGTTTTTTCGGCGAGGCAAATTATAGGCGGCTTGTTGGGGGATTAATCGGACATAAGCTATCGTGCGTTGCTTCTGATGTGTGCTTGATTGCAGAATACTTGCCCTCCTGATGTTAAAGAGAACGCACTAACCAGAAAAACACAGCCACCCCAAACCCGTCGGGTTTAATAGATGGTTGGATACAACGTGCCATGCTTCCAAGCAGCACAACATATGCCCAAGGCGAAGAAACCCAACGGGTTTAGCCTCAGGTTTTACCAAGAGACCCATTGATACTTCGGAGGCATCTGGAAATTACCCCTCTGCCCAAATAAACAACCCCTCCCCATTTTCCAATTTCTACTTTCCAATCCCCAATTTGCACTGTAACTCAGCGTCCGCCCCAGCGGAGTTTTGAGCGGAGGGTTTGGAAGTAGTCTTGTTCGGGGAGTTTTATCAGGCGGACACTGTGTTGGGCGCGCTTGATGGAGAATTGTGGACTGTTTTCGCCAAAGTTTGTGCTGCGGCCATCTGCAGCAAATACAAATGGAGCTTCGCGGACTTGCGCGGTAATGATCGCGGTCGCCGGCAATACCAGCGGGCGCACAGTCAAGGTATGTGGGGCCAACGGCGTCAGGGCCATCACGTTGCTGCCGGGTGCCAGGATGGGGCCGCCGACGGATAAGGCGTAGGCTGTTGAGCCGGTGGGTGTGGAGATGATCAGGCCATCTGCCCAATACGTAGTCAAGGGGGCGCCATCTACCGATACATCGATCGAGATGAGCTGTGGCATCAAACTGCGCTCTATCACAAAGTCGTTCAGCGCCCAGTGGATTTCAGGGCCGTTTTCGTTTTCGAACCGGCCTTCGAGTACCATCCGTTCTTCAATCCGGTATTCTCCTTTTTCCAGCCGGCGGATGGTTTGGTGTAAGTTACTTACTTCGGTATCTGCAAGAAACCCAAGCCGGCCAAAGTTCACACCGAGAATGGGCGTCTGGTGCGCGCCGATGTTGTAGGCTGTGGACAGCAGGGTGCCATCTCCGCCAAAAGATAAGATGACGTCTGATTCTTGAGGTAAATTAGGCCGGCTATACAGCGCTGCCTTGTCACTGGTCAGGTATTCACGTTTGACCAACCCGCCTGCAACGGGTGCATCGAGTACAAACGGGATGGAGGACTGGACGAGCCAGTTCACCAGGCCGGCAATCGGTTGCCAGATGTCCTGTTTGTTGGTGTTTCCTGTGATGCCGTAGATCATTGCTGTTCGTTCTAGTGACGTGATCCCTTGCTAATTGTTAATTACAACTTGCTAATGGCTAATTAAAAGATACCGAGAGTATTTTCGATTAGTGTGTGATGTACAAGTTCATAGATAAAATGCCAGAATTGCCTTAATAAAGACCTTCCTTCGTGTCATCCTGAACGGAGATCCGATTATTCGGATCGTATTGAAGGATCTTTGCGAAGTGATTCGTTCAAGTAGCCTCAACGTAGCATTTCACGAAGATCCTTCCTGCGTCGACGAAAATCGTCGACATCCGATCAGGATGACATGATTAGGCGTATTGATATACTTCCAATAACGATTATCACTCATATTGTAACATCATACGATTAATGGATAATAGCTAGCGATTGGCAAGGAGATTTTGTCCAATTCAGTAATCACGTTAACATAACCAATTCTCAATTCTGAAACGAAAAACGCTACGCAAGCCGATAAGTTTGTTTTACCAGATCGTAGGCCATCGCTTTCATCAAGATACGTGCATCACTGCGGTCGATGATGTGCCGGGCCACCTGGTCTGCCAGGAAATTGGCGTCTACACGGCGAGATAAATCATGTCGGGCGGGGATGGAAGGGAAGGCACGGGTGTCGTCGTTGAAGCCGGCGGTGTTGTAGATGCCGGCTGTTTCCGTTACCAGTTGGCGGTAGCGCGTCATGCCCTCAATGCTATCGAAGAACCACCATGCCGGGCCGAGTCTTACGGCAGGGTAGTGGCCGGCGATGGGGGCAAGCTCTCTGGAGAAGGTTGTTTCATCCAATGTGAATAGTACGAGGCTCAGCCGCGGGTCGGTACCGTAGGCATTGAGTAAAGGGCGGAGGTTTCTTGTAAACTCGGTTTGTACGGGGATGTCAGCGCCTTTGTCTGTGCCAAACCGCTGATATAATTTCTGGTTGTGGTTGCGGTAAGATCCGGGATGGATCTGCATCACCAGACCATCTTCAATACTCATGCGCGCCATCTCCATCAGCATGTGTGCCTGGAAGTGGTATTCATCTTTGGCAGACACTTTCCCTGAGAGTGCACGATCAAAGAGTTCGCCGGCAGCCTGATCCGTAAGGCGGTTCGTGTAGGGTGTCAGCACGGCGTGATCAGTAGAAACGGCACCCATCTCCTTGAAAAAAGCACGCCGTTCTTCGAGCGCACGAATGAAGGAGGAATAGCTATCGATATCATATCCACAAACACCAGATAGCGCTGTGATCTCGTTTTGCCAATTTCCATGGGCTATGCGGAATACCGCATCGGGACGAAAGCATGGAATAACGCGACCATCCCAGTCTGCATCCCGAATCGTCGCATGATGTTCGAGGGTATCGCTGGCGGCATCAGTGGTCGTTAAGACTTCGATGTTAAACTGGTCAAAGAGCGCGCGGGGCAGGAATTCAGGCTGTGTTAGTTGATCTGCAATGTGCTCATAAATGCGCATCGCAGAATCGCCGTTCAGTCTTTCCCGAATACCAAATGTGTAGTACAACTCATGATTGAGCCATGCACCGGTCGGCGTGCCGGCAAACAGATAATAGTGGTCAGCAAAAAGCTGCCAGATGACGCGAGGATCTGATTCTACAGGGGATCCATCAACCGTAGGCACGCCCAATTTTTCCAGCGGGATGCCCTGCGAGTACAGCATCCTGAAAATATAATGATCGGGCACGATGATGAGCGTGCTGGGCTCGGGGAATGGCGCATTGTTTGCCAGTATTTCAGGATCAACATGCCCGTGCGGCCCAACAATGGGGAGGTCCTTTACTTCTTCGTATAGTGAGCGGGCAATTGCACGTCGTGTTGGATCTGCATCAAAGAATCGGTCTGGGTGAAGTGTTAGCGGTAACATTGGGAGAGTTATAATCTGGGTCAGTGATAGTTTTGAAGAAGGAATTAATGTAAGAACAAACAGGCGTATAAGTTTTTAGTTATCAGGTTTCAGTTGTCCGTTTTTAGGGAATAGCACTTCGATTTCTGAAAACTGACAACTGAGGACTGATAACTGAGGACTGATAACTGATGCAGTACTCAATAGTTGTTCATTCCGCCGGCTTTTCAATACATTGGCCATTATATAGGCCTTTCCTTGAGAATATAGAATATCTTGTAACGTTCTGATAGTTCTGCTTACTATTTTTGTAGGCGAATGAAGCGCGCTGATGTATCTTCAGCCAACAGAGTCACATTTTAACACCTGTCCATGTCGAAAAAAGTAGTCATTATTGGAAACGGAATTGCCGGCGTTACTGCAGCCCGGTACATCCGGAAGTGGAGTGATTTTGAGATCACGATCATCTCTGCAGAAACAAAGCATTTCTTCTCCCGCACTGCGCTGATGTACATCTATATGGGGCACATGCGGTATGAAGATACCAAGCCGTACGAGGATGATTTCTGGGAAAAGAATCGGATCAACCTGATTCAGGATCGGGTAACGGCGATTGATACAGATAGCCGGCAACTGACTTTACAGCAAGACGCCGCAGTATCCTACGACGTGCTCATTGTTGCTACGGGATCTTCTTCTCGCTTTTTCGGCTGGCCTGGACAGGAGTTGGATGGCGTGCAGGGACTCTACGGGATTCCTGATCTGGAGGAGATGGAGCGACATACCCAGGATATTAATCGCGGCGTTGTTGTTGGCGGGGGACTGATTGGTATTGAGATGGTGGAGATGCTGCACTCCCGTAATATACCCGTGACGTTTCTGGTGCGAGAGAAGAATTATTTCGAGATCCTGTTTCCGATAGAAGAAGCGGAATTGATGAATCAGGAAATCCGTGATCATCACATCGATTTGCAGCTAGGTACTGAACTGAAAGAAGCGTTGGGGGATGAAAATGGACGTGTGCGAGCGGTCGTTTCCAGCAAAGGTGAAGAAATTCCTTGTCAGTTTTTGGGATTAACAACTGGTGTAGCGCCGAATATTGGGATCGCGGCAGATTCCAATATCGAAACGAATCGCGGCGTGGTGGTCAATGAATTCCTGGAAACCAACATCCCCGATGTATATGCGATAGGAGATTGCGCTGAGTTTAATCAGGATGGTATCGGGTATCGGCGGATCGATCAGCTGTGGTACACGGGCCGGCATCAAGGGAAAACAGTGGCCCGAACCATCTGCGGCGTTCGTCAAAGGTACAACAAACCATTGTTCTTCAATTCTGCGAAGTTTTTCTCGATTGAATACCAGACCTATGGCACCATCGATCCCAATCCGGGCGATGATGTTGCCTCCCTTTTATGGATCAGTGATCGGAAGAAAGAACTCATCCGCATCAATTATCAAAAAGACTCCGGACAGGTGATTGGCTTTAATCTGCTGGGCATTCGTTTTCGTCACGCTGTTTGCGAAAAGTGGCTCCTCGAAAAAAGAACCATCGATTATGTATTAACGCATCTGGAAGAGGCTAATTTTGACCCCGAGTTCTACAAAAAATACGAGCAAAACCTGTTAGACAAATACAATCAACAAAACCCCTCCAAACCCGTCCAGTTGGCACCTCGAAAAGGTGTTTTAGCCAATCTCTTCAACTAAGAGAAAACTAACCACCAACCACTAAAAACTAACCACTTCTGATGCAGCGACACGACGTCACATTTCAACTTACAAGTCCTACCTCCAAATATACAGCGATGGAGCGGGTAGGCATGGTTATACTCGGATTGGGTGTGCTTACCTGGGTAGTAGCTTTGTGGGGCGTAGGCGTAAACCAGCCCGGCCTTTTCTTCTGGGGAGGATTGACGGCGATTGTAACCGGGTCCGTGATCTATTTCACGCGCTATCTCAATCGGCCTGAAGGCATTAACAACGATGGGGTGTGGTTCAACTCTGCAATGGCCGGCATGAAAGGCATTATCGGTTGGACGCTGGGGATTGTGTTTACTGGATTCTATTGCATCTTGTATTGGAAAGAAGCATGGTTGGGAGATTTGGTCACCATTTTTGATCCGCTTGCACAGTTGCTCCGAAATCAGCCGGCAGACAAATGGTTCATGTACGGCACCTTGTATACGCTGGCTGTACTTGTGATGGGCGTGCGGATGCTGTTCAAATACCGCCACAACAAATACCAGATTCTGCGCACATTTTCGGTGATGTTTTTTCAGCTAGGATTTGCATTTATTATTCCTTCTTTGCTTGTGATGTTTAACAAGCCGGAGTTTTACTTCTCCTACTTCTGGCCACTGAAATACGACTACCTGTGGCCAAGCACCATGGATTGGCTCTCTAGCTCTGGCGGTGGACTGGGCATCTTTATGATTTTCTGGGGGGCGTTGATGTTCTTTCTTGCGACGCCGATTCTTACGTACTTCTATGGAAAACGGTGGTATTGCTCTTGGGTATGTGGATGTGGAGGATTGGCAGAAACACTCGGCGATCCGTTCCGCCATCTATCAGACAATTCTACAAAGGCCTGGAAGTTTGAGCGGTACATCGTTCACGGTGTTGTGGTCTTCGTTGTGCTGACTACCGCGTTGCTTTGGACCAACTCAGCCACAAGCGGTGCGGTTTTGGGCGGTGCATCGGGTTCGTTTTCCAAGTGGTATGGATTTTTGATCGGGTCAATATTCGCCGGCGTGGTAGGCACAGGCTTTTATCCAATTTTAGGCAACCGCGTTTGGTGTAGGTATGGATGCCCCATGGCGGCAACGCTGGGCATGCTTCAGAAGTGGTTTTCACGCTTCCGTATCACAACAAATGGCGGTCAGTGTATCTCCTGCGGCAACTGCTCTACGTATTGTGAGATGGGCATCGACGTACGCTGGTACGCGCAGCGTGGACAGAATATCGTACGGTCTTCGTGTGTAGGCTGTGGCATCTGCGCTGCTGTATGTCCACGCGGCGTATTGAAGCTGGAGAATGGTCCACGCGAGCATCGCTATAACGGCCCTGTGCTGATTCATAATGACCGTGTTTCTGTTGTGCTGGATAATGACTGGCAGACGGAAACGAAAGGCATCATGCCGGTGCACCAGGAAGATATTCCAATTCTGACGGATAGTGACTGGAATGGGGCGGTTTAGTTTAATTGGCGTTGTGCCGGACACACCCCTGCTTCGACGATGCTCGTCGAAGCTGTCCCCTCTCGAGAGGGGATTTTTGTTGAGTTACGCCTTGTGAGTTACGCCTTGTGACTTACAGAGAGTTCAAATCTTTAAGCATGACCGCTCCCAAAAATTCCCCTCCCTGGAGGGATGCCCGTCAGGGCAGGGTGGGCCCACAACGATTAAAGTATACCTGAATTTACAACTAAAACCCGCTCCTTTCCCCCGAGAGAGCGGGTTTTTTTATACCCCTACGGCACATCTAAAGCCCTTCGGCAAAAAAAGAATCCTCCTGAGAATATAGCTGCAAGAAGTTTGTTGGCGCTCACCTGAATGCCGGCAAGAATCAACCAACAAGAAACCATAATCATCCAATGGAAACGCAAGCAGCTCTCAAGCGAACTGGCTTCGAAAGTCAGGGGCGACACAACTTGTTTTCGATAAAACCCTATAAAAATAACCTCCTGACTCCGGGGGCCAATTACTGGATCATCTGTATCCATTTGGTCATCCTTGTGATGGCCACTTCCGAAGCCATTGCGTGGGGGTATCTCGGGTCTCTTTTTGGAAAAGGAGCCTTGGGAGTCATCGCGGCTGCCATCACCTTTCTCTTTATGTTTCTCATCATTTGGGTGATTGATGTCAGTTTTGTAACACTGGATTTGTCGCGCTCTTATTACGACAAGATTATCCTGAAAAAAGAATCAGAGCGATGGGTAGATAACACACGACTGGGTGTTGGCCTGTTGGGGCGCGTGACCATTGTATTTGTATCACTCAGTATTTCAGCGCCGTTTCTCGCGCAGATCGTATTTAAGCAGGACATCGACAACGAAATTGACCGCCGAAATATGGCCACGGTGTCGATGATTAGCGATTCCATGTTGATTGCAAAAGACGAAGAAATTGCATCGCTGGATTCGATGATTCTTGCCCGTGAGGCAGAGCTGGTAACGGAGACAGCCGGCAAAGGGTCATCAGGTAACTACGGCTTCGGGCCCGTAACGCAGGCAATGGAAAGAAACATCCAGCGATTGCGTGACGAGCGCACGACCATCTTGCAAGACAAAAATGTGCTGGATCAAACAGCACAGTCTCTAACGGTGCCAGAATTTGCCTCGTTGTACAATGTTGACTTGATTGATAATGGTGTCCGCACCCGGGAAGAGATCCTCGGCGGATTGATGGAGAATCCTGAATATCGTACTGCGAAGACGGCCATCACCGCATTCCTGGCTTTCATTTTTGCAGCGTTGGTGTTGCTGAAATTATTCCAGCCGCGTAGTGTACGGATCTACTACAATGAAAAGCTGCAGGACTTGTATCGGGAGTATCTGGCCGGCCATCTGAATAAATGGATTGCCGTACCAGAGCAGAGCATCGAAGGGCAGTCGCAAATGAGTCCGTTGCGCTTTGAAGATTGGTGTGTGAGCACGTACAGCGTGGTGCGCAATGAAGACATCAAACGAAGAGACAGCCGCAAGATCTACAATCTGTTTAAGATGAAAATCGAGCAGCTTGAAGAAGAGAAGGCCGAAATCAAGAAAATGATGGAGCCGGTGGAGTCTGAATTTGAGCAGGCGATGACGGAAGTCAATCAGATAAAGATTGAACTGCTGGACGTTGAAAACCAGCTGTCGCAAAACCTGCGCAACGGGGAGGAAATTGCTGTCCAGCTCGATAGAGTTTCTGATGATCTGTTGCATCACCGCTTCCAGGGGAGCGACGTGTTGATCGCTGTTTCTGCAAAAAAAGATGCAGAGGCACAGATGGCCGCCAACAAAAATGAACGGCTGGCGCTTCAGTATAAAAGCGACTTGATTCGGCATAAGCATGACGTTAAAGATGCTGATGCTACACAAGTAGAATCTTCGATGTCAAAAATCAGGATGTACTACCGCGACCTGCAAGAGAAAATCGATAGAGAGCGCGTTGCCTACACGGACCTCGTAGTGAGCGGGCTGGTGGTTGATATCCCTAAACGGCCTGTATTTGACGATCAGGAGATTCCTGCAGTATCGGTACCAGATTTCGCGGCATTGCCTGAACAGAAAGACCCGACAGCATTGCCTGAGGCTTCGATCGTGCCGGCGCTCGAAATAAGCGCATTGGAAGCGTTGCGATTATCTGAAGATCTAAAGCCTGAAAGCCTGGACGATCCTTTGGTGGATGAGAAGGCTGAAGAAGAAGTAAATCCTGTAGATAATTTGTTGTCTGACAGAACCAGTGAAAACACGTTAGCAGATATTCTTAACGAAGACCTGAACGAAACTCTGGAGGATCCAGATGAACAAGAGGCACCTGGTGAGGAGTCGGAAGAGATACTTGAACGCGCGGCGATGGAAGAAATATCTGAAGAACCAGATACACAGCTTCCATGGGAAGACGAGGAGGCTGATGATCAAGTCGATTTAATGTACGATGACGATTATAATCACGCGTACACCGAGTTGCCAGAAAGCACTGAATACTCAGATGTCGAGCAACTCGGGTTGTTTAATCACGAAGAACCAGAAGCGTCTTCAGCAGAAGATAAACAGCAAGACCATGTTTTAGAAGAAGAAGCTACCTCAGCCTCAGATACATCACCTGATGAACTTAACGTTTCAGAAGATGAGGTTGTTATGTATTGGGATAACGAAGAAGATTATGACGACAATCCAGCCGATGATTTCGAAGACATCAACGACAACGATGAAGAAACCATCGAATGGAAGCAAGACGTAGCTCCAGTTGAAGAAGCACCAGTTGATGGAATACTGCAGGGAGACGATCTTTTGCCGGCTGATACGCTGGAGGATATGGAGGAAGACATCACCGATGAAGAGACATTGGATGTCGACGAATCTGCTCCTGAAGCGCCGGCGAAAGAAGAAGAAAGTCCACTCGAATTTGTTGATGATCAGCAGCTGAATGCCTATGCAGAGGCCGTCAGTATGGCAAACTATGAAGACGAAGCCCTCCAGGAAGCGCAAGATGAAGAGGATGACGCAAAGGCTGATTACTTTGTCGACCCTGCACTGATTGCCTACAACAGCTATGATCCAATTGGTATCGACATCTTGCTAAATGATGTTGAAGAGGCAGATGATCGTGAATCTGAATCAATTGAAAGCTTCAATGAAAATGTTCAATCATTCCTCGAAGAAGAGACCGATCCTGTTGATGATGATGTATACGCTGAAGATACAGATGCGTTAGCAACAGCAGTATTGGAAACTGATGATCTTGATGTCGAAGATCTTGAGATGGATCAATCAGAAGCTACTGCTGATGTACGCTCAGAAGAGACTGTAGACGAGTCAGATGACGAAGCTTTGCAGGAAGATCTAAAGTCTTTCTTGTCCGAAGACGGCGAAGAATTAGACGAAGATATGCTGCAAAAAATCGCCAACCGTGCCAACAGAGCAGACCGAAACGGCCGACACATCCGTAAAGGTGCTTTTGGAAAAACTTTCGGTAAAGGAGTTTAGGGAATGGCGAGTTACGAGTGTCGATCGTCGAATTGATAGCCACTCGACAATCGACATTCGGCACTCGAAACTCACCGTGGGTTATGAACCAGGTTGGCAAAGCGTCTTTTCTATATCGCTAGATGTGAAAAGAACTTTGCCAACCTTTATGCTATCACACGTTTGGAGCAGTACCATACTTGGTGTTGATGCGTTGCCGATTGAAATAGAAACCTATGCCCGCGGCGGCACACCGAAGTATACCGTGGTTGGATTGCCCGACGGGGCGGTGCGTGAAAGCCGCGACCGCATCTTGACCGCGCTTCGTACAAACGAACTGCCTCGGCCGCGTGGCAACGTAACCATAAACCTCGCGCCGGCGGATGTTAAGAAAGAAGGTGCCGCCTTTGATTTACCGATTGCGATCGGCTTAATCGCTGCGGCAGATTCAAATGTTAAACAGGCCCGTCTGGATGAAATGGTTATTACCGGCGAGCTATCCCTCGAAGGCACTGTCCGCCCTGTGAGAGGTGTGTTGTCGATGGCCATCCGTGCAGCGAAGGATGGCAAGAAGGCCGTGTTGGTACCTCTCGAAAATGCCGCTGAAGCCGCCGTTGTAGA
>JBGCEN010000404.1:0-16190 GCA_045106435.1 Rhodothermales bacterium | reverse complement strand
TACCCGCAGTGCATTTGGCCCGATGGGTGGCTTTATATGCGGAGTGACAGACACCATCGAGTACGTGATTACGCCGGCGGTTATTGTCGTCGGAATTGGCGGCTACATGAACACGCTCATTCCCGGAGTGCCGGCCTATTTGTGGTGGATTATTGCCTATTCAGTATTTGTCGCCATCAACATCAAGGGCGTTAATCTGACCCTGAAAGTAGGACTGGTCATCACCGTACTTGCGATTATTGTGCTGGTCATATTCTACGGTAGCACACTCTTTACCGGCGCGTTTAGCACAGAGCTATTGTTCAACATTGAACCCGATCCGGGCCAATCAGCCACATGGCTTCCCAAGGGATGGATGGGCGTTTTTGCTGCGTTGCCTTTTGCAATCTGGTTCTATCTCGCCATCGAGCAACTCCCCCTCGCCGCAGAAGAAACGCATGATGTTGTTAGAGATATGCCACGCGCGCTCATACTGGGTATTGTAACATTGCTCGCACTCTCTATATTCACACTCATCCTGAACAGTGGTGTAGGCGGCGGTGCCGCAGCCATAGGCGCTTCTGATGCGCCACTCCAGGAAGGATTCAAGGCTGTATTTGGTAATGGCGCAACAACAACCCTGCTCACCATTATTGCCCTCACAGGACTCATAGCCAGTTTTCATACGATCATCTACGCCTATGGACGTGTGATCTTTGCGTTGTCAAGAGCCGGCTATTACCCCAGATGGCTATCGATTACGAGTAAAAATCAAACACCTTACATAGCCCTCATTGTTGGCGCCGTCATAGGCTTGATTGGGGCCGTCATTATTGAAATGCAGTCCGCTTCTACCGTGGGTGCTGCGCTGCTCAACATGGCCGTTTTTGGAGCCGTTATTTCTTACGCAATGGTCATGCTGAGCTACATCAAACTGAAACGTACGCGCCCAGACCTGGAGCGCCCCTATGTAAGTCCATTAGGCGTTGCCGGCGCGTGGGTTGGTACAATACTCTCCGTCATCGCCCTGTTTGCGTGTCTTGCCATTCCTGAATACCGCCCGGGTGTATGGGGCACCGCCATTTTCCTCGGTGTTGCCATTTTATACTTCTGGTTCTACAGCCGGCACCACTTGGTAGCCGAGGCCCCCGAAGAAGAAGTGGCCCTCATTGCAGAAGCCCAGCAAGAGCTCGCGGGATAGGGTTTAGGGTTTAGGGTTTAGGGTTTAGGGTTTAGGGTTTAGGGTTTAGGGTTTAGGGTTTAGGGTTTAGGGATTTTAACTTTTAGCTTTTGACTTTTAACTTTCAAAGGCTTTTAATTTTCGACTTCAAAGAAGGCTTTTTATGGATCAAGTTCGCGGCATGCTCACATTAGATCAACTCCAGGAATACATAGCAGAAGGCACGGTTGAAACGATCCTTGTGGTCTTTACCGACCTGTACGGGCGATTCATGGGTAAACGGTTTGATGCCGAGTTTTTTCTGGAAGATGCGGTAGCAAATGGCACGCATAGCTGCGACTACCTGTTAACTGTCGACATGGAAATGGAGCCTGTTCCGGGATACAAATATGCCAACTGGGAGCGGGGATATGGCGATTTTCATCTCAAACCAGATATGCAAACGCTCAGAATGGCCAGTTGGCTGGACAAAACGGCCCTGGTGCTTTGTGATGTGGAAGATGAAAAAACGCATCAGCTTGTACCCGTTGCGCCGCGCACCATGTTATTAAAACAGATTCGCCGGCTAGAAGAATTGGGCTACTCCGCCAAAGCCGGCTCTGAGCTTGAATATTACATTTTCGAAGACTCATACAAACAGGCTTTTCAGAAAAACTACCACGGCCTTGACCCCATGGGCTGGTACATCGAAGACTACCATGCTTTTCAAGGAGCAAGGGAAGAAGTATTCACGGCAGCAGCAAGGAAGCACCTCAAACATTCCGGTATTCCTGTAGAAAACTCCAAAGGAGAATGGGGCCTTGGCCAGCACGAAATTAACGTTCGCTACGCAGAGATTCTGACGATGGCAGACAGGCATTCGGTATTTAAACAATGTCTGCGAGAAGTGGCCGACCAATTGGGCCTGAGTCTTACGTTCATGGCCAAATACGCTACAGATCAGGCCGGCTCCAGTTGTCACATACATCTCAGCATTTGGGATGGTAACGAAAGCGCGATGGCAGGCGAAGAACAGTTTGGCCCAATTTCTTGCTCTCCGCTATTCAAGTGGTTTCTGGGTGGATGGATTGCACATGCACCAGAAATGATGGTCTTTTATGCCCCCACAGTAAACTCCTACAAACGCTACAAGGCCGGCTCCTGGGCACCGACCAAGCTGGCATGGAGTCACGACAACCGAACGGCCGGCTTCCGCGTTGTTGGAAGCGGTAAAAGCCTGCGCATCGAATGCCGCATTCCTGGAGCCGATTGTAATCCGTACCTCGCCTATACAGCTGCCCTTGCATCAGGCATTGATGGTATCATAAACAAAATTGAGCCCCCCACTATTTTTGAAGGGGATGTCTATACCGCCCAGGACCTGCCTACTGTGCCGGGTACGCTGAAAGAAGCCACTGAAAAATTCGCCAACAGTAATTTTGCCAAAGAAGTCCTCGGGACAGATGTTGTTGAACACTACGCGCATTTCTTCAGAGTCGAGCAAGATGCTTATGATCAATCCGTAACAGATTGGGAAAAGCAGCGGTATTTTGAAAGGGTTTAGGGTTTAGGGTTTAGGGTTTAGGGTTTAGGGTTTAGGGTTTAGGGTTTAGGGTTTAGGGTAATTTAACTTTTAGCTTTTGACTTTTAACTTTTAACTTTCAAAGGCTTTTAATTTTTGATTTAAAAAAATGAGACTGAAAGACAAAACAGCCTTGATCACAGGCGCGAGCAGTGGAATTGGCAGAGAAACAGCGCTTCTTTTTGCGCAACAAGGCGCTTCAATTACGGCAGTCGATATCAATGACTCGGGCGGCAAGGAGACTGTTGAGTTGATTCAGCAAGCGGGTGGCAAAGCAATCTTTGTAAAGGCAGACGTATCAAAAGCTGATGACTGCAAAAACATGATTGAAAAGACGGAATCAGCTTTTGGAGAATTGCATATTCTTTTCAACAATGCCGGCATCATGCACAGCAGCGATGATAATGCAGAAACAACCGAAGAAGATGTATGGGATTTGACGATGGAAATCAACGTGAAGGGGGTATTCCTCGGGTGTAAATACGGGATCCCTGCCTTACGCCGCGCCGGCGGTGGTTCGATTATCAACACCGCTTCTTTTGTAGCACTTATGGGAGCCGCAACGCCGCAAATTGCCTACACTGCCAGTAAAGGCGCTGTGCTATCGATGACGCGGGAGCTTGCCGTAGTACACGCACGAGAAAAAATTCGGGTAAACGCCCTTTGCCCGGGGCCGCTTCATACAGAGTTGCTGATGAAATTCCTGAATACAGAAGAAAAGAAACAGCGCCGGCTGGTGCATATCCCTATGGGACGTTTTGGCCTGGCAAAAGAGATGGCTGATGCGGTATTGTATCTTGCATCAGACGAGTCGTCTTTTGTCACAGGTTCTACGTTTACAGTCGATGGCGGGATTTCTGCTGCATACGTTACGCCGGAATAAGCTGGAGCCTTTTGGGGGATTGGGAGAAAAGAGGAAAGGGGGAAGAGTTTTTCCCCTGGGCTCTCTTCCTGTATGCTCATCACATCAGTCTGCTAATTTTAAAGAGCGCTCATTTATCAGTATCTACGCGCTTTTTCAGGCCCTTGACTAGATTTTCAAGCTCTGAGAGCCGGAGCAATGCCGCTTGTTTATCCTCAAAATCCTGCCGCCACAACTCTTTCCCTAGGGCGTGTTGACAAGTCTTGTACTCGTAATGCAATAAGCTGTAATTCTTTTCCTGCTGTTGTCTCGCTGTCTGTCTGCACATTGAGATTTTCTATTTGATCGCCCAGGAGTTGCTCAAGTAAAAGCCGCGTACGTGCCGCATGCCGAACGCCGGCGATAAAAAGGTCAAGATCCTCTTCTTGTTGAAGTGCAAAGAAGTTATCCAATGTTAGGTCGAGTTCAGTAATGATATCCCGAAGCTTCTGATCATCGTACGTTCGCTCAGGATTCAGATGTACAGAAATGATAGAAAAAGAAAAGAGGAAGAGACTGATAAAGAGCGCTTTCATGTGCATGAAGAAAAGTCAGTTGAACAGATATTAATGACTTTCCCCTATCCCACAAGTTTCTCTGTTATCAATCCCTCCCTGCGTTTCAAAGATATTTCTGTAGTCAAAAACAGTATTTGGTTAGACCATGCTAAACATCTTTGCTGCCTTATTGAGACGATGGTGTAATCCCGCCTATTGCCGCCGGTGGCCAAGGCACTTTCTTGGCAACACTTTGGGAAGAGCATGCACCCGGCCCAGAGGTGGTTACCGAAATTCTGAACACCTTACCTTGTGCAGGCTCTACTTTGCTGTATCTATGCACAACTGTTTTACCACTGCCCGGGGCGCTTCCGTCGCCAAAGTCCCAGGTGTATTCGCCGGCTTCCGAATCAGCGACCCTTGCTGTAAACTGAATTTCTAATTCAGTCTCCAGTTCTTTAAGAATCTGTGTATCTATTTTTATAAGCTGGGCACATGATGTGGGTGGAATCTCGATATCCGGCAAGGTGATTTCAGTAGGTGAGCATTCAGATTGAACAATGATTTTAACTTTAACATCACACATCATCGTCTCCATCTGCTTGTCATACTGATGCTCCATTTCACTTGCATCTGATACCTTCTCGGAGCCATCACCAAAATTCCAGTGATACGCTAAAGGAGCTGCAGTCCCCTGATCAAGCCCTACTTTAAACTTATACCCAACTGTTTCAGTGGTCTCGTCCATTTTCTCATGCTCGATTGTACCTGAAAAACTTGGACACGTACCCATCATTCGCATGGGCCGGCCACTGAGTGGGTAGTGCTCTCTATCGGGTAATGCCTCAGCAACAATGAGCGTCCACCCTTTTGCTTCAGACTGAACAGCGCGTTCATTCAAATTAAAGCCGGCAAAATCAGGATCCATATGGTCCCAACCACTGTCTGCGATTGTTTTACTTCCACCCTCCGAAATATCAAATCCCTGGCTTGGATCAAGTGCAACACCAAACACTTTAGTAGTCACAACAGCAACGCCCAGGCCAGATCTGGTTCGTTCGAAAAAGTAGCCGCCGATAATTGTAAACTCGCGATCATCGGGGCCCAGTACCTTACAATTCAGCAAGAAGTCTGAATCAAAATCTGAGGCTGCAGGATTTTCACTCGTCGTATAAATTACACCTGCATCGCTGAAGCCACTTCGGTGTATACCGCCGCTGACGATGTGGGTGCGCTCGGTTAAGCCGGTGGGTACATTAATTGGAATTAACATGGGTTCGTTATTTTTCATTAAAGGATAGTGGGAGTCCTTACTTCTACCAGACGGCAAACAAATTGTAAGGAGTTAAACCAGTCTGGAATTTCACAGAAAAGGGATGCGTAAAACATCATGTTCTTTTCAATAGTGGTCACATGCTTCAGCCCACTTCCCTAACTGGCGTTTTATTTCATTCTGATTTATCAGGAAGCGCAAATACTGCATTTTCACAGGGCCTTTGGTAGCATCCTGGAAATATTATGAGATCATCTTTCAAATTGAAATGGCACAGATACATGAATTAGCCGGCATTGCAAAGTGAAATCACTGCTTCCAATTCTTATCACAGGAATTTTTCCGGAGAAGGCTCAAAAGAGCGCACTTTTATCGTGGACATCAAATCTCATTGGCTTCTAAATATTCTTTGAAAACAGTACCTTGGTGGAAGCCTTCTCAAATTCCCTCATCAAGCCAAATTTAATGACGCAAACCTCTCCCCTTTTTCGTGGCCTGGCAATAGGTAGCGAACAGCTTCAGGGCTATTCAGAAACAACAGAGCATATTATCAATCCTGCCAATGGAGAGATCATCGCAGAGGTTGCACAAGCAAGTGAACACGATGTGGCTACTGCGACAACGCTAGCACACCAGCAGTTTACCTCGGGTGACTGGAGCAAGATGAAACCCCGCTATCGGGCTAAATTGCTATTTAAACTTGCAGATACATTACGCGAAAACGTAGATACACTTGCCGCGATAGAATCAGCGAATGTAGGCAAGCCGATCGGGGCCGCACGGGGTGAAATCAAGGCAGCGGCAAACTGCTTTGAGTATTATGCCGGCGCAGTAAATAAATTTTTCGGGCAAACCATCCCCGTTTCTGCTGAGGGTACGGCCATGACCTTCCGCGAACCGCTGGGTGTTTGTGCGCTTATTGTACCATGGAATTACCCGCTGCTGATTACCAGTTGGAAATTGGCGCCGGCCCTTGCGATGGGAAATACGGTCGTCATCAAACCTGCAGAAGCCACACCACTGAGCGCGCTGGCCTTTGTGCAGCTTGCATTGGAAGCCGGCATCCCTCCCGGCGTCATCAATGTGCTTCCAGGCCCCGGGTCCATTACAGGAGCGGCCCTTGCGCAAGATCCGCTGGTGCGTAAAATCTCGTTTACCGGATCAACAAAAGTGGGCCGGCAGATTATGCGTTACGCTGCTGATGATATCAAGCGCGTTTCCCTTGAACTGGGGGGTAAATCTGCCAGCATTATTTTTGATGATGTTGATATAGATGCCTGCGTCAGCGCCTCCTTGTTTTCTGTTTTTGATAATACAGGACAGGATTGTTGCGCCCGAAGCAGAATGCTCGTTCAGCGATCTGTGTTTGATCGCTATGTTGATGCCTTCACTTCCCAAACGACTGCGATCAAGGTTGGCTTACCCGACGACGCCACAACACAAATGGGCCCACTGATCACGCAATCCCATTTAGCCCGTGTTAAAACCTTTATAGATGCTGGAGATGCCGCCGGCGCTGAACGATTATGCGGCGGCGATGCACCTGAAGACGCTGCACTCTCGAAGGGATGTTTCCTTAACCCGGCCGTGTACGTAAATGTAAACACGGAAATGGAAATCATGCAGGAAGAGATCTTCGGCCCTGTTGTCTGCATTATGCCTTTTGACACAGAAGAAGACGCCATTCGGATTGCAAACAACAGCAACTATGGCCTCTCGGGCTCTTTGTGGACGCGGGATGTGGGCAGAGCCATGCGCATGAGCCGGCGACTGGAAACAGGCATGTTATCCATTAATACCAACTCCAGCGTGCATATCGAATCTCCTTTTGGCGGCATGAAACAGAGTGGCATTGGCCGCGAGCAAGGCATGGCAGCCCTGGAGCATTACAGCGAATACAAGTCTGTTTTCATAAGCAATGAATAAAGTTTTCAGTGATCGGTTTTCAGTTTTCTGTTACATATTTCTATTTCAATGCGTATTCATTCTGACATCTAAAAACTGATGACTGAAAACTGATTACAAAAACCCCTATTTTACCCTCTCGACGGTTTATTAACCCCTAGTATAATATCATGAAACGATTTCTAAATGCTTCTTTGATTCTCTTTGTCGCGGCAGGACTCTTCGCCGGCTGTGCAAGTACAAAGAAGGCAGCACCACATCCTTTAGCAGGTATGTGGGATTATTCTGTTGACACACCAGACGGCACCTACAGTGGCGTAGTAAGCATCGTAGAAGTTGAAGGCAGTCTAGTGGGCAACATCACCAGCGATGCCCTTCCTGGCAAAATGGACCTAACAGGTCTGACGTTCGAAGACAACCATGTGTCGTTCAAGTTCGATAGCGGCGAATATGGAGTGCTACAGTTTGAGGCAGACGTGATGGATGATAAGTTGAACGGAAACATCATGATAGACGGCTTTGGCGAAATGCCTGTCACCGGCCAGAAGAAAATGGCTGACATGTAAAATTATTGAGATAAAAACAAGGCCCTGTCTGAGTTATCAGACAGGGCCTTTTGCGTTTAGAAACCTTTAGCTTCGCGCTACGACTATACAATGATTCTGTGTGTATGCGTATATTTTCCTCCCTTTAATGCGAATCAGTTTTTCCTCGCACACAACCAGGCAATGCTCTCATACGGACTTGGGGAATCGAGATGACCATAGGCAAAACACTATACGCTTCACACCGAAAAGTATGGCGATCCTGGCTTAAAGAGCACTATAAGTCTGAAGAAGAAATCTGGCTGATCTTTTACAAAAAATCGGCAGGAAAGCCGAATATTTCGTACAACGATGCTGTCGAGGAAGCGTTATGTTTTGGGTGGATCGATAGCGTTCGAAAAGGATTGGATGAAAACAGCCTAGCGCATCGCTTTACACCGCGTAAACCACGCAGTGGCTACTCACAGCCAAACATAGAAAGACTTCGCCGAATGGTATCAGAGGAAAAGGTTATGGCTGAAGTACAGCGTAATGTGAGCGAACTTCTGGCCCTACCCTTCGAATTTCCTGAAGACATACTGAGCGCACTAAAATCAGATGAGGAAGTGTGGCGGAATTTCAATCAGTACTCATCCGCATATCAACGCATTCGAGTAGCCTTTGTCCATGATGGCCGAAAGCGAGAAGGAGAATATGAAAAACGGTTGGCCAATCTGGTAAAGAAGACGAAAGCAAATAAGCAGTATGGATATGGCATAGCCGCGTATTATTAAAAGGCTGGCGTTGATGTGCCGGCATCATACATTAACTCTGCAAACTCTTCTCAGCGTCGATTGAGCGATTAACTAAAACGACTTATCTGGCAATAATCATTTGTGTCTGTGATCGCATCCCATTTCCTTCGACTCTTAAAAAGTACGTACCGGCTGGTAAAGCCCCTTTTTCGAGTTGTACTTCCTGCCTTGTATTGGCCGGCACCACTGCATCGAAAGCAACGCGTACTTCTCGCCCAAGCACATCAAATATCTTTACACGCACGTGCCCGGATACTCCTGAAGAAAAGGATACCGTCGTCATGGTATTAAACGGATTCGGGAAAGCAGATCCTACGACGAGATCAAATGATACGGGCACCAATTCATCTGTATGCACGCTACCCAGGTCAACAAACCCGGGCGTTCCGCCTCCTGCACGTGCTACCCAATTGACAGGGTCACTCCCCAAGCCGTCGAGGTTAATTTTCTCTAACGAAGCCCCCCCTCCGTCTGCACTCGTGGGCCACGGATTGCTGTCGCCATAAATCACCTGATCCATATCGAAATAGGGGACCTGTCCTCCCATATCGGGGTCATCCGGTGCCTGCAATTGTACAGCTTCCCCGGCATTATTGAGTCTTCCCGTGTAAGGGCCCAAAATCGCTACTTCTGTTGGTACAGCATGTGCGGTTCGAAACACGGCTGGAGCGACCTGCACAATAAGCATAATTGCCCCTGGCTCCATCGTTGTGTTTTGAGGGAAAGAAAAACCGACCCCTTCTATTCGCCAGGTGTTTTCCGGAAATTGTTGATCAAACAAAGAAATCGTCTGGCTTGAGATATTTACGAGTTCAATGAACTCATCTTCTGCTACCGGCGGACCATACATCAGCTCGCTAATCACAATGGGTCCAATCCTGGGCCCACTGTTCTCGCGTCCCAACGTTTCAGAGATCTGCGGCAATAGTTCTTCCTGACCCGTTACCCAAACCTCCCGGCCAAACGTCACGCCATTGTCAGCACCTCCAAATGCAAAGCCACGCACATATCCTGTCAGATTATCCTGACTGTCTGCTGAAAACAAATAAATGCCATCTCCAAAGGAGCTCAAGGCAAAACTGGACGGCGTACCAGGAGAAGCGTTAAAGTCATCTTCATCGAAGACCAGATACCCGCCGGCTGCAATGGAGGTACCTGCCGGCATCTGAAACTTTCGTGGCTCTTCTTTCACATCCGTCAAATACCACCCACTCATGTCCACCGAGGCAGCCGTAGGATTAAAAAGCTCCACAGCATCTTTGAACGGCAGGTCTGTATGCGTCAGCACTTCATTGATTTGCACAGGTGCAGGACGTTCAATCTGTTGCTCATCCGCGCCCGGAGATCCGGCAAACCGACTGCCTTTCCAATGCGCGGGATCAGACAAATCGAGTCCGGGTGAGTCATCAGTTAGAATGAGAGAAAAGCCAGCGCCATCGGGGCCCACAGGCCACGGGTGCCTGTCTGAATAAACAAAAGATAGACTGCTTGCACCGTCGCTCAACGTAATTTCTTCGCCACTATTATCGAGCCGGCCATCATAGTCCCCAAAAGGCGAGAATCCGTAATGATTCTCAAACTCCTGCGCATTTGCAGCCAATACAATAAACGCCCCCGGCGCGAGGGTTGCCCTATTCTCAAAGGCATAACTGATACCGTCTGTAAAAGCTACACCGCTCAAATCAACAACCGAGCCGCTAACATTCTTTAATTCGATATACTCCAGACTGTCCCCATCCAGTGCATCTACATCAAGCGGATGATACATGATTTCGGAAACACGCAAATCTTCTACACCAGCGCGTTTGCCAGCTACATCATCTTGAAATGCCAGCACTGTATGCCCCATCATCCACAAGAGTACCCCAAAGACAAAACCCGTACGCAAGAGGAAAGGAAGGGGGCAAAATGAATATGAGCGGTTACTTAGCATAATACGTCTTGATAAGCGATGATTCTGGCACTTTTATCTTGCGCAAATCGTGCCAACAATGCTCGAATTTGTCCATACAGAAAACGGGGAATTCTCAATACACTTCGAAATTGGAAATTCCTTGATCAGTGTTCGATATTCGAGCCTTTGTGGGGTAAAGGCTCGCTATCTTCCTTCAAACAAGTCACGGCCCTTTACAATGGCTTTCATTTTACCATCAGCAACAGAGCGAGGTAGCATCCAGAATCCACAGTCGGGGTGCACGTATTTGATTCGGTCTGCCCCCACTAAATTTGCCGCCATTTCAATTCTTCGGGCGACTTCCTCAGCCGATTCAACCACCGTAGTTTTCACATCAATGACACCGATACCAAGCCCGACATTGTCATTCAGGTCTGAAAACTTTTCAAGTTCTTTATAGCCTCGAAAAGCAAACTCTAACACCAGATGATCTACATGCAGCTTGTTCATGTAACCGAGCAGGGCATTCCATGTACCCTTTTGAATCGATTGGCCGCCATAATTGCCGAAGCAAAGATGCACAGCCGGCGTACCCTGCACAGCATCGAGCATGATGTTGATCGTATCGGCTGCCCAGTCAGCTTCTTCGGGTGAGCCGGGCAGATTCGCCTCATCAAGCTGAAGCACATCTGCGTCTATTTCAGCAATTTGTTTGGCCAATGCCTTCGCGAGCCCTTCAGCCATTAAAGGCAGGCTTTTGTAGTGTTGATCAAAGAGTGTTTTGCTGAGCATGTGTGGCCCGGTGACCGTAAACTTGAGCGGCGCGTTGGTGAGAGACCGCACCCTTCTATAATCTCCCACAAGGTCTATCGTGCCTTCATGAATGGGCCCTTCTACGACACCAGCCGGCGCCTTCCGAAAACCCATCCCCTTAACTTTTTGAAAGTCAGCCACATCCTGCCGGCCCAGGTTCGTTCTTATTCCGCCTAGCTGGCCGACGAAATAATCAATCATGCCATTGGTCTGTGGGTGATTTATATCAAATCGGTAAAGTTCTCCATCGGCAATTAAATCCAGGCCGGCTAATTCTTGTGTTTTAAGCACAACTGCTGTGGCATCTGTGAGCGCCTGCTCACTTGGTAAAGCAACCAGCCAATCAAGCATTGGATAACTGCCAACTACGGTAGTTTTAATCATTTCAGAAAGGGTACGTGGGATCGTAAAAAAACATTGAGAGACTTCGGTAGCAGGTCAATATATTAAACCTGCGTATTAGAGTTTAACCATTCAAAGCATAAGCGGGTATCTGAAGCGTCTGGCGATCTCCCGCATCAAAGATTTGCGTTGCAATGAAAGAATCAGTCACTACAAAACGACCGCAGCGTCTCCGGTATTGGCTAAACTCACGCTTTTGAATCGCTCCACGCTCCAGGGAGTTGCCGAAGACGATGAGGATCGTTGCATGGCCTCTACAACCGCAAGTGCCTGCAAACCTACCCAACCATCCGTTTCAGGGATTGTATGATGTAACACAGCATCTCCAAAAGCCTGCATGATTAGGGCATAACTTATTAACCCCTTTTCAGCATCCAATTCTTCAACGGCTGTTTTGCTTGTACCCAGCGCCGGCGCCATCTCTTGAAAACGGAAGCTGTCTGGTCGGAGCCGCAGCGTCCCTTTGGTACCTGCAATCCGTAATTCGAACAATTCAGGTGAGCAGTAATTACTCACCATGGTACCCAGGCTGCCCCCCTCCACCCGAAAGATTGCACAGGCACTATCGACAACCTCATCTCTTGTTAAAGCTGAACGCGTGTATGTGGTGACCTCCTCTATAAAGCCAAGCAGATAATGCACCAGATCAAAAGCATGAATGGCTAATTGCGTTACAGGCAACAGTTGCACAACGTCGGGCTTGCGCCGCCATGAATCAACGGGCAGTCGAAGGCCGGTTGCAGAGGAGAAGTGTATTTCTGTACTAATAACCTGCCCCAGCTCTCCTTTCGCGATACATTCCTTTGCACGTCTTGCCGTGGGCCAAAACCGCATGTTGTGCCCAACCATTAAAACTCGCCCCTTGGCCTCTGCCTTCGAAATCATGGCCATCCCTTCATCGAGGGTGGTTGCAATAGGCTTTTCTACAAAAACATGTAAATCAGCTTCAAGCGCTGCCATTACCTGCTTTTTATGTAGATGATTGGGGGTAACAAGCACAACAGCTTGCAAATCGTCTCTGCGGATCAGCTCTTCGTAAGAAACCGCCAGATAACAACCAAACTTGCTAGCCGCAGCTTCCGCTTCTTCTTTATCAGGATCAAACACCGCAACCACTTCCAGGTTGGGCGCATCTTCGCATGCTTGCTGCGTAGTTCTTCCGTGACCTCCCAACCCCACAAGTCCAATACGCACTGTTTCACGGGTATCATCAGACGAGGCCATAACTTACTTACCCTAATAGAAAAGATATCTTGATATATAGATAGTACCCTTTTAAGCGCAATTAATTTATTTGTTTTTTAAGAGGATTGGAAGATTTGGGTTTCGGGTTCTGGGTCAGGGGTGTTAAGAAAAATTATTCTTTTTGAATAAAGGTTTTCATATTGTGCCTAAAGATCTCAATGCCCTCTGGGGAATCGAGGATTTCAAGCATAACGGAGTAGATGAGTTCTTTGAAAAACTGAATTTTAGCCATTTTGTAGGATCTGATACCGTTTTGCTTCTTGTAGATCAAGACAAGCATAGCAGTGATCATCGTAAAGTAAAGCATTACCTCTATGGCATTGCTGTTATTACAGACAAAATGTGTCAGGTTCATTTCCTGCTTCATAAAGCGAAACAGGACTTCAATATCCCAGCGAGACCGATATATTTGTGCAATAACTGAAGCGGGAAGATCCCACAAATTTGTCACAAATGAGAGCACTTGACCGGTTTCATGAACCCGATATTGAATCAGGCGCATTTTGTGTTCGAGTACCTTGTTTCCCTTTGGATACAGGAATACTACGCTATCCTGGATCCATGTCAGGCCTGGCGTTTGTTCTTCCTGCTTGTGCGCATGTAAAAGCTTGTAACGAGGCTTTGCACTTAGACGGCTCACAAAGCCAATACCTTTGTCATCAAACTGGGCAAATGTTCGGCGGCTTTTGATGCCTCTATCAAAGACAATAATGTCTTCAGGTGTATGCTTGCCTTGAAGAATCGCCTCTTTCAGGGCGATTTCTTCACCAACATGGGTTTGGTCTGTATGGACATACATCTGGATTTGGAAATCATCTATCAGCTCTGTAGTCAATTTTGCCTGTGTCTTTCCCTTTTTCGTGTTGCCAACTCGCATTCCTTCTAGTAAGTGAGAGAATGAAGCAATCATGGTAGAGTCATACCGCTTGATATGATACTTGCCGAGATTCTTTTCTCCATAAAGGGTCTGGGCCTGTTCATAAACAGTTTCATAAAGCCTTCGGCAATAGGTAGGAGAAAGGTGGATCAGACGCTCCCGTATGCCAACCCATGTCACTTCATGGGCCGAAAGAGAGTGATACAGGCTGCGAAATGCAGGATCTCGTGTGTTACCCTCTAATACACGTAAACTCAATCGTTCGCTATCAAGCAAACTAAAAAGCACCAGCTTGAAAACGGCTTCGGCCTTGAGCTTCTTTACCCATTTGTCTACAGCAATTTCCTCGGCCAGATCTTCGAACAGTGAGTCAGGAATCAACTTGAACAGATCCGTAACCCGCACACCTTTCGAAGCTACCAATGCTTTTTTCGACATGTGCTCTCTTGGCTAATTTCAGTCTTTCAATGAACTCAATTTAAACCTTATCTTTTTTTCTTAACACCCCTGACCCTAAACCCTAAAATCGCTTGGGGTTGTTCTTTTGAATGCTTTTATACAGCTTGCCGAGGCTCTTGTCGTGTTTTCTTGATTTCATGATTGATGCCTCGCCTTTTTTGCGGTCCATGAAAGCAATTTCACGTTTGAGTTTTTGGTAGCTCAGGTAACGATCCTCGTCTATGTCCCCACGCTCAATAGCTTCCAGAATGGCGCATCCGGGCTCGCTTTCATGCTGGCAATCGTTAAACCGACAGTTTGCAGAGAGGAGATTGATGTCGTCAAACACTTCATTCAGATCATCTTCATCTCCCCACAGCTGTAATTCCCGCATCCCCGGCGTATCCATCACGAGGCCTCCTGTTGGCAGCACAACGAGCTCACGGTGACTGGTTGTGTGCCGGCCCCTGCTATCGTCTTCTCTTACAGCGCCTGTTTTGAGGTACTCGTAGCCAACGAGTCTGTTAACCAGCGACGACTTCCCTACGCCGGAAGAACCAATAAAAGCAACGGTTTCACCCGGGGCCATAAGGGCATGTAACTGGTCAATACCCGATCCTTCCGTGGCACTCAGTGAAATGATGTCAACACCGGTTGCAATGCGCTCAACTTCTGCAATATGTGCTTGCAAGTCATCGCACAGATCCACCTTGTTGAGTACAATAATGGGTTTTGCACCGCTGCTCACCGTTTGAATCAGATAGCGCTCTATGCGACGGAGATTGAAGTCTTTGTCGAGCCCGCTCACAAGAAATACGGTATTCACATTGGCAGCAACAACCTGCCGGCGTGTTTTCTGTCCTACTTCTTTTCGCGCAAATTCACTGAAACGTGGCAGCAAATCATGAACCACAGCTTGTTCGCCATCAAACGGCTCAATTGCTACCCAATCACCGACAGTAGGCAAATCTACGTCTTCTGCATAAAGTAGCCGGCCCAGTAAGGTGGCGGTATATTCACCGCGTTCGTTAACAACGAGATAGCTCTGCTTATCCTGCCGGAATACACGCGCAGCAATGGTGCCTTCAAGGTTTAATTGATTAAAAGCATCCGCAAAAAAAGGGGTCCAACCTAATGTATCTAAGGTCATTTTCTAAAAAATCATAAACGTGCAAATAGACTACAGCACGAAGCGATGTGATAAGCGCCGGCTGCTCGGTTGTTTAGAAATGCACAATGACCTGGCTCATGGCCAAAAATCATCTGCTACGTTTATGCAACAATCATAGGACAGTTAAACCTCAGGTTTGAATTGTTGAGGATAAGATAAGCAAAGGTTGGCCGGTGATCAAACGGGTGACCCACCCCGGCATCAATGATGAAGAATTTACTGCGGTAGCACTTTGGCAGCAGCACTTTGACAGTGGTACTTGGGCAGTAGTACTTTGGCAGCGAAATAAATGAAGTATTGAGGTTCATAGGTACGAAAAGCACGAAGGGTTCAACAGGTACAAAATAAGACTTATTACTCTCTGATCGTACTTTTTGCACGCTTCGTTCATCGCATCACATTTACTTAAAATATTTGCTGACAGGGTAGTAGTCTCATTTCACAGGAAGAAAGGAGCAATAAGCCTAGGCACTTTTAAGTGTATTGCTGTTCTTCGGCGAAAATGCTCCGTAGCCGATCCTCTGACATCTTTACAAGCTGGCTCCCCGATCTTCACTGTATTTGAAAAAGCTGCGGAGCCGACAACATTGCGCGGTGGCCGATCTTCAATCCCTAACAATAAATGGCCGCCTCCTTCATTCGAGCGCGCAACGCAGTACTGAAAGCGTTTGTTTGTATCAAACTTCACCTTCGCCTCTTTAAATTCCAGTGTCTG
>JBGCEN010000403.1:0-28124 GCA_045106435.1 Rhodothermales bacterium | reverse complement strand
TATCGTCGGGAGTCTGGATCCAGCAGGTTAAAGGCTACACCTATGCCCGGCTATGCGCGCAGATTCGAAGATGAGCATGTGGTATCAGGTACCAATTATGAATACTGGGTTACGGCTGCAGATTCAGCAGGAAACGAGAGCGCGCAGTCTGCCTCGTACAAAATTAGTATGCGAGATTTTGCTCCCCCCCGGAGTGTCCGCAACGTGAAACTTAGCGCACAAGCCGAAGGGCAGGTGGCCCTGCAATGGGAGCCTGTATCAGCCTTCGACATGGCCGGCTATAAAGTATATCGATCCTCTTCACTAACGGGTGTTTTCGAGGCCCTGAATGAAGAGCTCATCACAGACAATCGCTGGCAAGATGTAACGGATGCCTCAGGGCAGTGTTATCAAATCCTTGCAATCGACACATCAGGAAATGAAAGCAGACCAAGCCAGCCGGCCTGTATAACAACAACAGAAAGTCAATAAGTCAAGGCAGCAGTGCAAATGACCTTGTATACCTATATATCGCAGTATACCAATATGCTCCCTTACAGGGCGGCCATGTTGTTCATTGCGCTTTTCTTTTTTGCCGTATCTGCAGAAGCAGCAGCATTCGAGGGCGACCTGGATCCACCTACATCAAACGGAATTGCAGACATCAGCGTTTTCGAAGATGCTGCAGATCAGGTGATCAATCTCTTTGATGTATTTGAGGATGATATTGATCTGGATACAGATCTGACGTATACGATTGTCAGCAATAACAATCCGACGCTCATTACAACGACGATTGATGGAGCCCTGGGAATCCTCGTCGTTTCCCTGAGCCCCAATGAGTTTGGTACGGCAGAAATAACAGTGCGCGCCACAGACACCGGCGCAGAATTTACAGACGAGACTTTCCTAGTGACTGTTACATCAGTCAATGATATCCCCACATTCAACGTAAGCACGCCTCCCACAGCCAATGAAGATACGGGTGCTCAAACAGTACTCAATCTGGCAACAGCAATCAGCGCCGGCCCGGCCAATGAATCGGCACAGGCCCTTACCTTTGCAGTAACCGCTAATACCAATCCGGGACTTTTCAGTGTAGCACCCACGGTATCGTCGCTCGGTACACTTTCCTACACCCTCGCACCTGATCTTTTTGGGTCTGCAGTCATCACGCTTGTATTGAGCGACGACGGAGGCACGCTAAACGGTGGTGTAGACCAAAGCATTGCGCAGAACTTTACCATTACGATTAACGACGTAAACGATGAGCCCGCCTTTACCAAAGGAGGCAACATCAACGTCGACGAAGACTCTGGTTCTTTTTCTCAGAGCAACTGGGCTACGGGCATCAGTGCCGGCGCCAACGAATCTGGACAAACGTTAACGTTCAACCTCTCCCCTACCAACACAAACCTGTTTTCTGTTCAGCCAACGATAACATCCACGGGTACCCTTTCTTTCACGCCGGCACTTAACGCATCGGGTACATCCACGGTTACCGTTTCTATAATGGACGATGGAGGTACAGCCAATGGAGGCGATAACGAAAGTCCGTCGCAAACATTCACGATCACCATCGATGGCGTAAATGATCGCCCCACAACCTCTGGTATCGGTAATCAAACTGACCTGGAAGATGCCGGCAATCGTGTAATCAATTTATTTTCTTCCTTTGATGATGTTGAAGACAGCGATGCCAGCCTCACCTACCAGGAATTGAGTAATTCCAATAGTGCTATTTTCACCAGTTCCACGATTAATGCTGCAGCCGGCACCTACACGCTGGATTATGCGCCTGATGCCAATGGTTCTTCCGTTATCACAATCCGCGTTACAGACACGCAAGGAGAGTTTGTAGACGAAACGTTTACTGTGACGCTGAATGCAGTGAACGACGAACCGTCCTTTACAAAAGGAGCAGATCGTGTTGTCTCAGAGGATGCGGCATTTCAAACCGATGTAGGGTGGGCAACGGGCATTAGCGCCGGCCCGGCCAATGAGGCTTCCCAAACGCTAACCTTTGATGTTACGGCAGATAACGCTGGCCTCTTCCAATCAGGCCCCAACATCTCCAGTACAGGTACGCTCACCTATCATCCCGCAGCCAATGCAAGCGGTGTAGCCACTATAACGGTCACGTTAACGGACAATGGAGGAACGTCTAATGGAGGCGACAACCAGAGCCCATCGCAAACTTTTACCATTACCATTAATGGGCAAAACGACGAGCCTACGTCATCCAGTATCGCGAATGTTCAAGTTGTAGAGGATGCAGCCAATCAACTGATCGATCTTTTTAGTGCATTTGATGATATTGAAGACAATGACACGCAATTGTCCTATGCGCTCATCACAAATACCAATGCAGCTCTTTTTGAGACCATTCCGCCCATTGGTTCTTCTGATGGTATTTTGACGCTGCCTTTTGCACAAAATGCGAGCGGGACCTCTGTATTAACCGTGCGGGCAACAGATAGCGGAGGGCTTTTTGTTGAGGAATCTTTTACGGTTGAGGTCCTCCCGGTAAACGATGCACCAACCTTCACTTCAGGAGGTAATGTGATCATCCCCGAAGATTCAGCACCCTATGCGGCGCCATGGGCAACCAATATATCTCCGGGACCGACCAATGAGTTGAACCAGGGTGTTACATTCAACCTGATTGTATCTGACCCTACGCTGTTTGACGTTCAGCCAACCATCAGCCCAACGGGTGTTTTATCTTTTACAGCCAAAGCAGAGGTATCTGGGCAAGCATCTATAACAACGACGCTACAAGACAATGGTGGTACAGCCAACGGTGGCATAGATGTCAGTCCCGAAATTGTTTTTCTGATTGATATTTCAGCCCAAAACGACCCCCCGGTTGCAATCGATGATGCGTATACAGTTCTTGAGGGTGCTTCTTTAACAGCAACTCCGGGAGGCTCTCCTCCAGGTGTACTGGATAATGACCTCGATCCTGACGGAGATGTCCTGACTGCAGTTATCGTACAGCCGCCACAGAATAGCACCAGCTTCTCATTACTTGGCAACGGCACACTTTTCTACGTCCACGACGGGTCTGAAAACATCACAGATACCATCACCTATTATGCAACGGATGGCACGGAAGACTCCAATATTGCGACCATTACGATTAGCATTAAAGAAAGCAATGACCCGCCTGTTGCGGGAAATATCAATGATATTATTGCTACAGAAGATGGTCCACTACAATTGGTTGATTTGTTTGCTTCTTTTGAAGACCCGGACGATTCAGATGATGCTCTGACCTACTCAGTCACAAATACCACCAATGCAGCGCTGTTCGAAAATCTGATAGTCAATGCAGAAACTGGCAAACTAGAACTAATTTATGCAGAGGATGCAAACGGTTCATCGGATGTTACTGTACAGGCTTCGGACCCGGGAGGATTATCGGCATCAGCAACATTCAAAGTTACATTGACCCCGGTGAATGATCCACCAAGCATGACACCCGGACCAGACATTACGCTTGATGAAGATCCGGGCCCACAGACGATTTCCGGCTGGGCACAAAACCTGGTTGCCGGCCCACCGGACGAAGCCGGCCAAACCATTACGTCAAGCGTCAACGTCAGTAACCCTTCGCTGTTTAGTGCGCAGCCTACGCTGACAAGAAGCGGAAACAGCGGAACGCTAACCTTTACGCCGGCGCCTCAAGTTGATGGGCAATCATCTGTCTCCATTACACTCACAGACAACGGGGGCGGTGCCAATAGCGCAAGCTACGACTTCCTGATTACCATTCAAGGCGACAACGACAAGCCAACCTCGCTAACGATTGAAGACATCGAAGTAAACGAAGACGCACCCTCCATCACGTTTAATCTGTTTGATTATTTCACCGATGTGGAGGACGCAGACGCAGATCTGACCTTTAGCCTGGAAGGCAATTTTAATAGTGATTTGTTTGATGTGCTATCCATTGAAGGCACGCCTAAAATTCTCACCATCAATTATGCTGCTGATGCATTTGGAGAAACAACCATTGGCATCAGGGCAACAGATTCTGGCGGCTTGTTTGCGCAGGAAGATGTTAACATCAAAATCAATCCAGTGAATGACGCACCGTCGTTTACCGCCGGCGATGATGTTGCTGTTGGCCAAAACACGCCTGAATTCTCTGCTGCATGGGCTGAGGATATTTCGATTGGCCCTGAAAATGAAAGCAGCCAGGAAGCCTTCTTCACGGTAACCATTACCAATGGCCAGGAAACGCTCTTTGCCGAGCAGCCGGCGATCAGTTCAACGGGAGAACTCACATTTACCCCTGCCATCGGAGACCAGGTCTTTGGAGACGCAAACGTTTCTGTCATTCTTTCAGATAATGGCGGCAATGAAAATGGCGGCGTCTCTCAAAGTGCAGTATCAACCTTCACCATCAGTATACGCCGGCTGAATACGGCGCCTGTTGGAAATGCGGATACATACATTGTAGATCAAGGCCAAATATTGCAGGTTAACGCCCCCAATGGCGTGCTGGCCAATGACACCGATGCAGAGAACGACAACCTGACGGTGAGGCTCATTGCAGAACCAGTTAATGCTGCATCTTTCACATTGAATGCAGATGGCTCGTTCACGTACCGGCATAACAATTCAAGCTCTACCAACGATGCCTTTACGTATGTTGCCAACGACGGCTTCGATGATTCTGATATAACAACCGTAGCGATTTCAATCCAGCCATCAGGTACGCTTGCCTTATCGGAAATCATTGTGCTGGAAGATGCTGAACCTTCGGTTATCAATATCAGAAGTGCGTTATCCCTATTTGATGACGGGTATGAATTCACTATTTCGAATGTATCAAATCCAACCGTTTTTACGACCACAGAAATAGATACCCTCGCCGGCATTCTCACGGTTACGTATGCCCCCAACCAGAACGGCGAAGCCAACATCAATCTTGTAGCAACACCAACTGTTGGGGACCCTGTTTTTGCCACGCAGAAATTCACGATCATTGCGCTTAACGATGAGCCGATTGCCGTAGATGACATTGCTGCGACCATACAAAACAGAGCGATTGAAATAAACGTTATCTCCAACGATGTCGATTTTGACAACGATGATCTAACGATCTTCAGGATTACCAATCCGGCCGAAGGCAGTGTGCAGGCACAACCCAATGGCAACCTGCTCTACACACCGGAAAATGACTTCACGGGGGTTACATCCTTTACCTACTCGATACGTGATGACAGCCTCGCATCAGCTGAAGGAATTGTAACCATTACCGTTTTCTCTGGCCGCTTTGTGGTTTCAGAGATGGGCCTTGCCAACAGTACAACAAGCGCCGCATACAACATTAGTAACGCCGGCGAAGTCGTCGGTGCAACAACAACAACCGGTGGTACTATTCAGGCGTTTTCCTCCAATCAGGAAATATCATTTGATACAGCCAGTGAAGCGTTGGATGCAAACGATTTTGGTCAGATTGTTGGCGCCACTTCATTTCCCGGCACAGGGAACGGTGGCCCGGTTTTCCAGGCTACGCTGTGGGATACATCGGGTGTAAACAACCTGGGTTCTTTTGATGGTCGTTCGAGTAAAGCGTACAGTATCAACAATGCTGCACAAATTGTCGGTATTTCCACCAAAGAGAACTCAGAAGTACTCCACGCGCTGATATGGAATAATGGAGGGCTGCAAGAACTGGAGGCAGCAGAAACTGAGGAAAGCCAGGCATTTGATATCAATGAGCAAGGCCTGATAGCCGGCTATACAGGTGGATCAGCTATACTATGGCGCGATGCTAAAATTGAGCGCAGACTCATTGGTGCTGAAGGCCGTGCCTATGCCATTAATGCAAGTGGTCAAACAGCTGGCAGTATTGACGATGGCCTTGTTAAGGCGATGTTTTGGAACGACAATGGTATCTCAACTATCCTTCATATGGACGGTTCGTCCTTTAGTGAGGCGTATGGTATAAATAACGCGACGTGGGTTGTTGGCACCTATTTGCCGGTGTCTTCGGGCAAAACATCAACAACCCGTGCAAGGCAATCAGATCTCCTTTCTGGCGATATCCTTGCGCAATTTGCACAGAAAAATAACGGTAAGTCAGCCGGCTCCCCTACTGATCAAGCGCAGCAAATCAACAATGACATGCGCGCGTTCTTATGGCAAGGCGACACAATTGTTGATTTAAACGAGTTCATCGATGCAGCTTCAGGCTGGACACTGCTGGAAGCACGTGCGATAAATAACGCGGCGCAGATTACCGGTATCGGGCTGCTTAACGGCGAGCGGCAGGCCTTCCTGCTTTCTCCTACGCTGAACAAAACCCCTACTGCTACTGCAGACATGATTTCTCTCACTGCGCTAGAGCCGATCACTGTGAATGTCGTGGCCAATGACATTGATCAGGATGGAGATTCTCTGCGTGTTGTATCAGTAACCCAGGGGCAATTCGGGCAGGTAACATTGGAAGACAATTTTGATGTGACCTACCACCCGGGAAGTGATTTCACGAACGCGGATTCGTTTACCTACACCGTTACAGATGGAAAAGGCGGATTGGCTGAAGGGACCGTAGATATTTTGATAGATGCCGCCGGCTTACCACAGCAGTTCACACTTGAGCAAAACTATCCGAATCCTTTTAACCCGCAAACGACCATCACCTTTGGCCTTCCCGAAAGATCTGATGTTCGTATTGATATTTACAATTTGCTCGGTCAGCGCGTAACAACCCTTGTTGATGGCATGAAAGCTGCCGGCACACACACCGTTGTGTTCAAAGCAGATAATTTACCGGGCGGCGTGTACATCTATCGATTAAAGACCACGCAGTATGAAAAATCCAGACAGCTGATTCTGTTGAAATAGCAGGAATAGAAAGACAAAAGCATTGGAGATCCATAAAAAAAGCGCTCTTCCTTTCAAGAAAGGAAGAGCGCTTTTTAGTTATTAAACCCAAAACTTTGAACGTTGAACCCGAAACCTCCACATGTCAGCCAGCTACTTTAACCGACGAAAACTCATGTACAGCATCGATGAATACACCGGCTTTTTCAGGATCATGACTTGGTAACATGCCGTGGCCCAGATTCGCGATGAATCCGCCAGGACCAAAGGCTTCAATCATACGCTGCACCTCTGCCCGAATGGACTCAGGCGAAGCAAAGAGCATACAGGGATCCATATTTCCTTGCAATGTTTTACCGCCTACGCGCCGGCGTGCCTCGCGTGGATCCATTGTCCAGTCCAGACCAATCACGTCATACGCGCTATCTGCAAGGTCTTCTAATGCGTAATAGGCCCCTTTAGCAAATATCGTCTTCGGGACATCAGGTCTTGCCTGCTTGAGTGCATCAGCAATCTGATTCAAATACGGTAGAGAAAACTCATTGAATGCAGCTGGTGACAAAAGACCGGCCCACGAATCAAAAACCTGAATCAGCTGTGCGCCGGCATCAACCTGTGCAATCACATACTCAATCAGCACATCTGTTATAGACTGCAAAAGTTTATGACTTGCCTCAGGGTGCTTGAACAGCCACGTTTTTGAAGCCTCAAAAGATTTGCTTCCCCCTCCTTCTATCATGTACGCCATTAACGTCCACGGAGCACCGCAGAATCCAATGAGCGGGACCCGTCCATTGAGTGTTTTGCGCGTTAATGTGAGTGCGTCAAAAACGTATTTCAACGAAGAATGCACATCGGGCACAACCAGCCGGGCAAGGTCTTCAGGCGTTTTCAACGGGTCAGGAAAAACCGGCCCCCTTCCTTTTATCATCAAACATTCCATGCCCATCGCCTGAGGAATGACAAGAATGTCAGAAAAGATAATCGCCGCATCGAGCGGAAAACGCTCAATTGGTTGTAAAGTAATTTCAGTGGCCAGGTCTGGCGTGCGTACAACCGTAAAAAACTCTTCTAAAGCGCGCTTTGCACGGTATTCAGGTAAATAGCGGCCTGCCTGCCGCATAATCCACACGGGCGTATAATCGGTTTCTTCACCGCGCGCCGCGCGCAGTAGCGTATCATTCTGTAATTCCGGGAAATTATGAGTCATTGGTTCTTACTACTAACAAATAGATAATGCTTTACAGAGACTTTTAATAAAGAAGTGTTCAACTTGTATTAAGTTATCAGGTATAAGTTTTATCCCACATGGGATAATTATTATTGCCCATAAACTTTTCCTTTTTGCGTTTTGCAAAAAACTTCGAAAACTTCTCCCGAGATTTCCTACAAAGCAGAACTGATACGAAAGTCGCTACATCTGCTTGCGATGGTCATCCCGATTGGTATGCTCTACCTGGGCAAGAATACCTCTTTATTAATACTCGTTCCGTTCTGTTTTCTGGCGATTTTTCTGGAAATTGCCCGGGTTAAATCTCACAAAGCAGCTCAGCTTGTGGAGAAAGTCTTCGGTGTCATGATGCGGCCCGCTGAGCGACCCGAGATTGGTGAACCCGTCGTCATCAATGGAGCCACCTGGGTTTTATTGTCTGCCACGCTACTGGTTTTTATTTTCCCTGTCGAGATCGCAGCCATTGCCATGATCACCTTTATGATCAGCGATGCAGCTGCAGCGCTTGTAGGCCGGCGCTTTGGGCGATTCAACTGGGGGAAGTCTGCGAAAACAATCGAAGGATCCGCTGCCTTTTTCATCACAGCCATCCTCTGCCTTACGTTGTTTGATGTCCTTCAGATTCACGAAGTGTTGCTGGTTGGATTAGTAGCCATGCTGTTTGAGCTCTCCCCCGTTCCGCTCAATGATAACCTGTATGTACCGATTGCCACTGCCGGCCTCATCTATTCCCTGCTCAGATTTATTCACCATGAGCCGCTGGCGTTGTTTTTTTACTGATCACCCTCCTCTTTAGCCAGGTTATAAGCAAGCAATAGTACTCTTTCAGCAAAGTTAATAGAGTTTGTTTTTTGATTTCAAAAAATACCTGCAATCATTTCGCTGACAAAGTACCGCTTTATCCAGACAAGTCCTTTTCAAGCGCCATAATCACAAGCATAAATATGTATTGAATACAGGATCTTAGCCAGAGGCTAATCATAATAATATCTAATGGTTTTTACAGAACAATAACCCACACCTATAGCCCATTAATGACCCTCATACAACTCACGTATCTGATCGCCGTAGATACACATAGACATTTCTCCAAAGCAGCTGAGCATTGTTTTGTATCCCAACCTTCTCTCAGTGTGCAACTCAGAAAGTTGGAAGAGGAGCTTGGCGTGCAATTATTTGATAGAAGCAGAACCCCGGTAGTCCCAACAGAAATAGGAAAGAAAGTCATTTCTCAGGCGCGCCAGGTACTACAAGAGACTGCGCGAATCAATGATCTGGTAGATACAACCAAAGGCGAAATAACAGGGACCTTGCATGTAGGGATTATTCCAACGCTGGCACCTTATATAGTACCCCTCGTGATGCCAATTTTCATGATGAGATATCCCAATGTCCAATTGACATTCCATGAGCTTTTAACAGCGCACGTATTAGAGGGGTTACAAAAGGAGACGCTAGACATTGGACTGATAGCAACTGACGAGGCATCGGGAGACACCAAGTCTCGTTTTTTATTCTCAGAGCCTTTTATGGCGTATCTATCTGATGGACACAGGCTTTCGGGTAAACATACACTCGAAACAAACGAGCTTTCTCTGGATGATTTATGGTTACTCAAGGAAGGCCATTGCTTCCGTGATCAAATGCTTCAGGTGTGCAGCGCCGGCAGCCAGGCATGTGGACTTCATCGTTCTGTGTTGTTTGAAAGCGGGAATCTGGAGACTTTACAAAAGGTAGTTGATCAGGCCGGCGGGATGACGTTAATGCCCTACCTGGCTACGCTTTATTTCTCCGATGAATTGTTAGCAGAACGTGTCCGCCCTTTTGCTGAACCCGTACCCGAACGCAGAATCCAGATGGTTTACCACCGCGCCGACCTGAAGAAGCATGTCATTAATGCCTTTGTGGATGCACTTCTGGCAGAACTTCCAACCGAACTGAAAGAGCGAGTCTCATAGAAACCAACGGTGTTGGGGGGCCCTCTTCGTTGCAAGGAAAAACGGTCATTCAACACCATATGCAGTGATGTTGTATATGGACACTTTATATCCACATCAAAGTAAAACGACAAACCCTCAGCACACAGCTATAATAACATTTGATAATCATTACTCACATCTTCAGTCAAGCAAGCAGGAATCATGGGAGAAGGTGCAATTGAAAGGTTCATGAGTCTGGATGCTTTTCCTCAACCAGACTTAATTCAGGTTAAGTACCCTATTGTATTAATGCATGGGTTTGGAATGGCCGGCTCATTTTGGAGAAACGGTCATATGCATGACCTTGCGATGAGCCTTCGCTCACACGGAGTTATAGCCTATGCACCCAATGTTACCCCCTACAATACCGTACCAGTCAGGGCCTCCATTTGGCAACAGCGCATCGCCTATGTACTCCAGGAAACGAAAGCGGAAAAGGTAAACCTCATTGCACACTCAATGGGCGGGCTGGATGCCCGGTATTTAATCTCTGCGAATGACTTTCATGGCAAAATTGCGTCGTTAACCACCATCGCAACCCCGCATCACGGCTCCTCTATCGCGACTTTTCTGCTGGAGCAACCCGGGAAACTGAGAGAATGGCTGGCGGAATTTGCAAACTGGATGGGCACAAAGGTCATGCGAGAAGTGGAATCAGACTTCCTCAACACGGTAACGGAGTTGACGCCTGAATATCTGAACAATGAGTTTAACCCCAATGTCCCTGACCATCCAGATGTCTTGTACTGGTCTTATGCGGCACAGGCTGGAAAAGATACGCAGGTAAGCGTTACCCCTTTTCTGAAACCACTAAACTATATCATGTTTGGCAGAGAAGGTAAAAACGATGGATTTGTCTCTGTAGAAAGTGCCAAATGGGGTATTTTTCGCGGTATCATTGAGGCTGACCATGCCCAGCAAATCGGCATGAACTTTCCTACCACTCGCAGTAACTTCGACCCATCAGCGTTCTTCTGTAGCCTGACCCAAAACCTTTCTGATGCGGGATGCTAGATGGGTTTAGGGTTTAGGGTTTAGGGTTTAGGGTTTAGGGTTTAGGGTTTAGGGTTTAGGGTTTAGGGTGAAAATAATCTACCATAAACCCTAAACTTGCAACAATCTTTATTACATGCTTGGCTTAATCTCTAGAAGCCAGGCATCCTCAGGGAAGTTGGTGCCATAGCGTGACTTATCAGCCTGAGCAAGCGAACGGCTGCTGTATTGGCCGATGGCGATACGATAACGCACAACACCGTTTGATTCGCCTGAAAGCACATCAACACTAATACCCTGGCGATACAAGTTCAAATACGTATCCGCAAGGTCCTCTGCTTCGTCTAAAGTGGTGCGTGAAGCCACAATCCAGGTCCATCCACCGAGGCTCCGCTTGATTGAACCCAGCCATTCAGGTAGCATATTCGGCTCCGTGACGGTTTCAACGACCTCAACAACCGGCGGAGGTTCTATAGTTGGTGTCTGCGTAGGATTTGGTAATGGAACGTCTATGCCCTGCCCGGTATTGGGGCTTCCAACAACCGTATTCACAGGTGGTGTATTTACAGGCAATGTCGCTCCACCATTTCCAGCGGTCTGCGTGTCTCTTGGTAGAGAGCTTGCCGGCTGCGTAACCTCTTTAGGCTCCATTGGGGGAAGTGATACTTCGGCAGGAGGCGTTGCCGGCGGAGTGTCTACCGTACCTGTTCCTCTACTGATGTCAACCTGAGATGCAATCGCTGCAAACTGCGTACTTTGCACTTCGGTAAATCCACCAAATCCATCTTCCGTTACGACCATGGCGGTCTGTCCACCATAATGGTTCGGGACGGCTTCTTTTAAAGAACGCTGCCGACCAGGAAAAACGTAGTACTGCTCCCCTTCGACAAAAACCCCCAACGCCGGCTCTTTCAACTGAACGCCGGAATAAAAATCAGGATCAAAATATCCTTCGTATGCAGGGTGAATGAGCAAATACTCAGAGTCAATGTTATATACCTGCAACATAGCCTGCATCAGACTTGTCGCTTGAAACGCATTCCCTTCCCTCTTCGAAAGGACCACGTCCAGACTACGGTGTTGAGTACCTTCGATCAAGCGAATGTTGTCGTTTACAAAGTTCAAGGACACTTCAACGCGATCAAGATCAGAGCTTGCACCGCTTAGCATCTGATCAGCTGCTTTTTTGACATCACGAGAAGGCTTGTCAGCCGGCGCTATAGCAAATTTCCGATAGTCTTTTGCAAAGTCCGTCCAGTCTTCAGGCGCATTATATTTCACTGCGCTTCCCATGGTCATGTTGCTGACCTGAAGCTGGAAATAAGGCGCAACCTGCTTGAAATACGGCGTTGCATCGCTTTGCTGAAATGCCGGCACATTCTGGTCCGTATACTTCAATATAATCTTGCGACGGTCAGCATCTTCAACTCTTTCGTAGTTAAGCGGCTGATTCAAGCTCAGGTTTTTAACCTGCACCTGCCACCAGATCGGGTAGATATACTGAAAATCTAGCTCCTGTACGGGAATGTTATATTGTAGCGCCACATCATGCGTTACTGGTGGATTCTTTTCCAGATCACCACGCGTCATCTCATACTTTTCAGTCACGATGGTCCCGGCCGCCACATTGGAATAATCCAGCGTATACACCATCTCTCCATCTGATCCTGCTTGAGAGATGAGGTCGTCTTTGTCAAAAGTCTGACTTGAGGCCCCGGGTGCCTGAATTGAGATGGCTGCTTGCTGCAGCTTGCTATTGGCCGGCACTTCTAATCTGAATGTGCTTAACTCCGGCGATTGTGGATTAAAAATCACAAAACTCCGGTCTACAATCTCATAGAACTTCCAATGAGGAATTGTGCTGGTAAAAGCGATACTTACGTTGTGCTCCAACGATTGTGTGTATTTGAGATACACCCCATCAACATTACCATATTGGGTTTGCAGCGCTGTCAGGCCATTGCTCGGCATCTGCAGCGTACCAACAGATTCTTCCGGGAAATGAACTACGCGTTCTGTGGTATTACAAGACGTGAGAATGAACAGAAATACTAAAAAAAAGAGAGGTGATCTCATGGGAGTATGTAACAAAAAATGGCTCAATATTAATACTAAAAAAGAATAGCCTATACCTTTACTAATACTGTATACGACCTAATAATCTCTATTCGTTACGGCGCAGGTTCGGAGCTAAATCCCAAAAGAAAAGCCCGATAATTACTGAAATAGTAGATCAGGGAGAATAATACGTCCGAAATCTCAAATTGATCGTAACGTGGGGGAATGGTGTAAAAGCGAATAGCAGCTCTACTTTATAACATCCAACTTCGTGCCAAGTACAGTTTATCAATGCCTTCGTGATGAGTTTTTGCACGGATTTGAGGCATAGGACATTGAGAAGACCACTTGCTCTCTTCTAAAACAGCAAGTTCTGCTACAAAACTGTTGGGATTTGAGGTTCACGATAAACAAAAAGTCCAAATCCTCAAGAGGACCTGGACCTTTTGCTGTTGGCTTAAGATGCGAAAAGACTTCAAATGAAGGTCAAATCGTTTACCAAAGCGCTAAGCAACCCAAAAACAACTAGATATGCTAAATTCTACAATTTCAATTCGATACTTTGTTTATTTGGATAAAGTCGCGCTTATTGCATAACCGGGCCTTTCTGACCAGTAACGGCTGTCATTTGGGGTTTTAGTGATAACATCCAGCTATCAAATGGAAGCGCCTCTCCCAATGAGTCTCTAGCTGACTCGATGCCAGTACGTGTTGAGAAGGTACCTAAAACGAGTCGGTACTCGCCCATTACGGTCCCATCAACAAGTACGTTGATGTCGTATCCTTTGTCAGCCAGGTCTTTTCTGTATTTTGTGGCTTCCCTTTCAGCTTCTGCGATCGACGGATAAGACTTGATCACGAGCGTCCACGGTCCTCCTTCTTCGATTTCCGGTTCGTTGTCCGCAAATACAGGTACTGTTGTCAACTCAAGCATCGGCAAAGAAGCCCGCGCCGGCAAATTGATAGCGTCTGATGAAGCCAGAGAAATGGGCTGTACCCCTTTGCGCTCAAGCGTCAATGCCTGTGCTACTTTTAACAATCCGGGGCCGCTGTCTACTGCGCGTGTAAATCTTCCATCAACCACTGTTTCTGCTACTTCCCGCACGTCAGTCAGCATTGTCCAGCCGGCAGGATAATTGATCGTTATCTGGTTCTGCAGCAGTCCTGGTGATTCAGAGGTAGACGTCATTCGGCGCGGCAACCTGAATGAAGCAACGCCTGAATTCATCGCATCAAAAAACCCACAGGATTTAAATATCACCGTTTCCCCCTTGCGCTTGACGCAATCTTGAAGGCTGTATTCTGCTGTAATAACTGTTGGTGTATCCCATGCGCCCGCATGCACCTGATAGGCCAGTTCAGATACGTTGTGCTGCTCGTGTGGCAACAACTGTTGCATAAGCGTCTTTTCATCTGCTTCGTTTGTAGCATACTGAAAGAACTGGTACGCACTGTGATGTCCCAACGCCAAAGAGGCCGTCACACGGGCATCACCATCTGAATTGACAAACACCTCATAGGTATGATTATCTGTATACGATGAGGCATCTGCCTGTGAGATTGTGGTAAATCCTTCAAACGCGCCATCTTTATAGGCAAGCGCCGGCTGCTGTTCATATGCTGAAGGGATGTAGCCAACGGGTACTCCGCTTAATGAAGGGAATAGATAAGTAGACGTGCCGGCATCCTCTACTTTCAATACCGGACGGTATAACTGTTCTTCAGAAATGAACTCCTGATCAAAGTTGCCTCCCTCAGCAGTATGCGCAACAAGATACGTGGTCGTGACACCTGCAGCTTCCAGCAGCGCCCGTGTGTATGTGGTTACAGCAAACGCGCTGCCGCGCTGCTTCTTCACAACGTCTTCCAGTCCACTACGATAATGAGGGGTTATGTCTTCCTGAACATGCGCCAGAATCCGTTGAATTTTTTCTTGCGCTGTTGCGTTTTCGGGGAGTTCCAGGTCAGCTAAGGCTGATTGGATTTCGCCGCCTACTTTGCGGCCCGGCTTTTTAGCATGCGACACATACTGGTCGGCAATTTTATCCCAGGCTTCCGGAGAGTCGTATACCAATACATTTCCGATCTCCATTTTATTCACCTGAACATGGAAATACGGGGCGACTTCTTTCAGATAAGGGCCAAATTGACGTTGTTTAAACGCTGCTACCTTTGACCCGTGGTAATGCAAAGTCTTCGTTTCTGTATTATCGTCTTCCGTTTCAGACAACATCAGGTCATTTTGCTCTCCTATCTCTTTTACCTGAACGCTCCAGTGCCACGGATAGGTATAAGCAAAAGCTAAATCCACCGCAGGTTTTTCAAGCTGAAGGGCCACATCATGGTTGAGCGGCAGATGTTTGTACAAATCACCGCGTTCGATTTCGTAAACAACCTCTATAATACTGCCGGCAGGAACTGCGGCAACATTCACATTATATCTGGTTGAATCCCCTCCCATGCGTTCTTTGTCGAGATCAGCGCGGGAATACTGCTTCTCAGTACCATCTGGCTGAATGACCTTGTAATCTACTTTACGGACCTTTTCATAGGACGCAAGTGCAAAGTCGAGTACTTGTTGCTGCGCTGAATCTGCAGCAGGCTCGAGTACCATTTCACGCCAGTGGTATGACTCAAAGAAGTACCAACGTGGTGCATTGTTGGTAAAATCTGGCTTTAAATCGTGCGAGATGTTATGCTTATAGAACAGATAAACGCCGGCATCGCCCGGATACTGCCTCTGCAGCGTTGACAGATTCGACGGACTTTCTTCGTCCATCAGCCCGTATAATACAGGTCTTTTAGAGGTATGACACCCCACAAAAAGAAGACAACAGAGTGCAATTCCCCAATAGTTTTTCATGACCGCAATTCAAAAGAGTAGCTAGGACAGACTTCTCGATTAGAATCGTCGATTTTACTGTTTGCTAAAGGGCGGAGGATGGATTACTCAGGTTCTTCGATAAAGATGAGTGGCATCAGACGTCGACATTATCCAGTTGGATACCGTCTCAAATCTAAAATTGAAAATGTAAAATTTAGAATTTTCAATTGTTTTGGGACTTGATTCGACCTTTTCTTAACGATTCCATGCTCATCGATTTCCCGACGCCATTTGTGCTGCCTCAGGTAATTGACGGAGGCGCCACATACTATAAATACCAAATACAGGTCCGAGCGCAAGCACCATAAAAGCATAGTCCCACCCGATCCAATCAACAACAATGGGTATCAGGCGGATACTAAAGATTGTTAGTAAAAAGCCCATGCTGGTTTGAATTGTAAGTGCAGTGCCCACATAGCGACTGTCTGTTAATTCAGTTACGGCCACACTAAATTGTGCGCTATCCGCAATAACTGCAAATCCCCAAATCAGGCCAAGCACTGTCAATACAAGAGGCATCTCGAAAAACATACCCGCAACCAGCGCACAACTGCCAGAGACAGCCAGGCTCACCATCGTGATGAGGGTACGACCATATCGATCCGCCAGTTTGCCGGCAATCAATGCGCCGGGCGCACCAATCGCTATTACGCCAAATCCCGCGAAATAAGCAGCCTGCGCTCCCCAACCTGCTTGCTGATAGCTGGCAAATAACAAAACAGGGACCCAGGTCCACATCGCGTATAATTCCCACATATGACCCAGGTAGCCAAAATTGGCCAATCTTGTAGGTCGATGTAGCAGCGCTTGTGCAATGAAGCGCCAGTTGAACGGAGCAGATTTCCCCAAATAAGGCCCGGCACTCACAAAAAAGAAAACGGCCAATGCCGCAACAACCGCCATTAAAGATGATGTTATTAATACTGTCTCCCATGGTGGCAATCCGCTTCCCTCGCCGCCAAACGAAACAGCATTCAGGAAGTAAGGCATCGCAGACCCCAGCGTTAATGCGCCTACGAGCAATCCAACACCCAATCCTCTGTCTCCCTTGCTCCAGGTTGCGATAAGCTTCATACCGGGAGGATACACTCCTGCCAGACAGACGCCCGTAAGAAACCGCAAGAATAGCGCCGGCTCCGGTCCCAGATTAAACACAGGAATAGCCGCATTGAACATGGCCCCACAGAGCGCGCAAGCAGAGAGCAAAAGCCGCACAGGTATACGATCTGCAAGATTAAGGATAGCACTCAGCAATGCGCCAATGACAAAGCCAATCTGAACGCTCATCGTCATCCAGGATTGTTGGCTATCCGAAAGATTCCAAACTTCTGTTAATTGAGGGATCACCGCTGAAGCAGAAAACCACAGGGCCATCGCTAACAATTCAGCTATCGCCAGAAAAGTCAGATTGCGCCATTTCTTGTTTAAATCTATCGTCGAATCCATGCGGTGAATATAGTGCTATACAGAGATGGATAATGCAGATTAATCATCTATCCAAAAAAAGCGTACCTCTCTGGTGAGAGATACGCTTTTTTGTTACTGGCTGATACAGATTTTCTAACCCAGCGCATTGGATCGTTAAACCACGGCTAAAGCCGGCGCTTCCGGGAAGTCAATTACTGTTTCAGCAATGTTATTCAGATAGTTGTTGTACGTGTTAACCGAAACAAAACCAATCAACTCAACGAGCGCTGCTTTATCATAGCCGGCGTTATAGAATGCCTGGATGCTAGACTCTTCTGGACGCCCACGGGTGATCGTGATAGCCTGCGTCAAAGACGTTAGCGCTAGCGGCTTTTCGTCGCTTGATGAAAGGGTACGAAGCTCAATCGTTTCCGCTTCTGTAAAACCGTTCATCTTGCCAATCGCTGTATGTGCAGCAAGGCAATAATCACAAGCATTTGTTTCTGCTATGGCCAAAGCAATCGCTTCTGCTTCACGTTTTGTAAAGGATCCTCCTTTCAACGTTTCATCAAACTGAAGAATGGCTTTCAATGCAACAGGAGAATGTGCGTATGTTGCGTAAAGATTGGGCACCATACCAATGGCTTGCTTGAGCTGATCAAATACGGGTTGATTTTCTACTGGTGCTTCCTGACGAGTAAGGGCTGCTAAGCTGGACTTTATCCATTTGAAGCCCGCAAAAGAGGCTTAATCTGCATAGATAGAAAGATGTGGTAATATTTAGAGGTCTCGGTATCTATGCCAGAGCTGGATAAATCGACAATAATGTGTGTGGGATATCCCGGCGCAAAAGTTTATTCAAAAGGGTATGCAAAATGGATAAAGTCGAGCTAAGAAACTGTTGAGATTTAAATAGACCTCAAGGTCCACCTAGTGACAAAAATAAAGCAGGACATTCCCGCTAACTGCCTTCCTTGCAGACCTACAGGTCTAAACGTTACAGCAAATCACAGAAAAAAATCGTTAATGAAGATCTCCAGCGGTTTACTGCCTTAAGAAGACTTCATTCGAAGCAGCGAACCGTGCCATCTATTGCTCCCTAATCCCAACCGGTTAACCCAATCAAGTATTCTCCTTATCCGGAAATTTATATCTAAAATTACAATGTGACGCGCCACCCATAATCGTCTGCGTTCTAGTCAAGTCGGCATCGCTATTAAATCCTTCAATAAGCGCAAAATCTCTATTGCAAGACAAGATCGCGCCAAGCTCGGGAATACCAAGCGTATTGTACATCTCAGCATAGCGGCAACGATTCACATTAAAATGAAGCGTAGTCTCTGATTGTTCGAGGATATCAATTTCAAGCGCATCATCCTGCGTCCAATAAGCGAGCGAGGCCAAAAACTCGGTGCTCCCGCATCCACCTAAGGTATTGGCCAATTCGGCTCCTTGCTTTTTGGCAATGTCGATAACGGTTTGTTTAACTACATCGCGTACTTCTTCGTCTCCAAATTTTTCTCCTAATGCTTCAAGTACCGGCGCCATAATACGTGCTTCTACTTCCCTGCGTGTTAGCACACCCAATCTTTGAGACAGGTCATCGGTTGATTTGCTCATGGTCTCTCACGTTTAATAAAATAGCTATCCATCGCCCCGCGTAAAGAATCGATTGCCCCCTCTTCTTTCACCACGTAATCCAGGATCTCTGTAAAATGAGCACCCCAGCCGGGAAAATCCATTTCATCCCAAAGCATGTTGTGCCACAGGCCAACACAAACTCCGTTGTACTTCTTACAGGTTGAGATCAGTTTTTGGCACACAACCGACGATTCATCCAGGCTCAACATGCGGTAATTAAACAGCGTGCCATCCATAAAACAAAGTGGCATTTCCCAAGACGACGCCGGCGCATTGGCCACAAGGTCGTATCGCAAAAAAGGATGACACGTGGCGTATCGAAACCCTTCATGGTCAGCAAATGCAAGCGTGGAATCTATTGCGAAGCCGGCGGCCTCATGCATGCGAAGCGTTTGAGGATGCTCATAACGTAAATAATGCTGCCTTACGGAAGAGATACCCTGTCCCCAGGCCAACTCGAGCCGCTCTTTTTCTTCCTTCAGATATCCCGCATGGGTGTGGGCATAATAACTGGGATGTAAACCCACTTCAAAACCCAGTGTCTTCAACTGCTCAAAAGTACGTTTAAGAAAACCATGTTTAGATGAATAAAACACGTCATGCGGTCCGTGTGCACCCGTTTTGATAAAATAGGTGGCTTTCCCTTTTCGCTGTTTCACCTCATCAATCATCCGCGTAAAAGCGTATCGAAAGATATCGCGCGGCTTCACAGCATCAGATGCAAATGTGCCGAGTCGGGCAAACCGGGCGCCTATCGACTCACCGGCACTGTTGGAGAGAAAGCGCTCAACGATTTCTCGATACACCATTCCCGGCCGCCATTTCCATATGTAGTCGATGTCGTGCGTCGGACAGAAAGCCCACGCCTTGCCGCCCCATGTTCTTTGCTTAACCGGCACCGACTTTTCCAACAATTGCTTTTTCAGTACTTCGCGATAGATATCTACCGCCGGCTCATGCGCTGTGTCCAAAACTGCCTGCAAAGACGCATGGTAAGGAAATCTGCCATGCTGGTCTCTGTTTGGAATCGTATATTCCTGCCATCCAGACAACCAAAAAAATGCAGAGGCAATGAGATCGTCGTCTTCCTGAGCCGGCCCGCCAAATAACACGGGATATCTATCCCCTTCTTTTTCGCGCCACACAACCGATGATTCATCGTAGCGGTTCGAGTCGTTAAAAAAGCGCTCAGTAAAAAATCGTAATGTATCAGGGGCAAGGCGAAAAGTTATAACATCAGACGATAATTTCTCTGATTCGATACCATAATAAATACTTCCGTTGATTAGTTGTGATTTAGTAGACCATACAGGGTTAATACCCAAAGGCCACAACAGCATCTGGAGCGCATATTGTGCTTTGGGGATAAAATCTGATGGCCCCTCTACACAACAAGGCAAATCGAATGATATGTCCCGATCAACGTTCATTGCTGGTACGACTTGATGCTCCTGAGAAAATTTCACGTAGGTAGTTACGACACACACCCTGCAACATGCAACCTGAATCCACGCCACCCAAATGATAAAACCACGATTTAAGATATTCGCTGATCCAGTCCATGGTTTTATCTCCGTGCCACGCAACTTGTTGCTGTCATTAATCCACACACCAGAAGTTCAGCGTCTTAGAAGAATCAGGCAGTTGGGCGTAGGCAATCTGGTATATCCAGGCGCAGAGCATACACGATTTGGCCACGCACTTGGTGCCATGGCACTTATGCAAGATGCCTTGAATGTGCTCTCTGAAAAAGGCACGCCGATCACAACAGAAGAACATACAGCAGCGCTAGCGGCGGCACTATTACACGATGTTGGGCACGGCCCCTTTTCTCATACGCTTGAGCATGTGCTTATCGAGGACTTCGAGCACGAAAACATGAGCCGGGTGCTGATTGAGCTACTCAACAACCGATTCCCGGGCCAGTTGGACCTGGTCCTGAAGATGTTTGACAACACGTATGAGCGCCCGTTTTTTCATCAACTGATATCCAGCCAATTGGATATGGACAGGCTCGACTACCTGCGCAGAGACTCTTTTCATACGGGCGTGGCTGAAGGGGAAGTAGGTGTCGCCCGTATTATCAAAACACTGCGTGTGCACCCGCTTGAAGGCAGCAAGGAATCACGCATTGCCATAGAGCCCAAGGGTATCTATGCGGTGGAAAACTTCCTCTTTGCGCGCCGGCTTATGTACTGGCAGGTGTATCTTCATAAAACGGTCGTATCAGGAGATCGCTTACTATCTGGTATCATCAAAAGGGCACGCGATTTACTCACAGAAAATTTCAACGAGATCCGCAGCCTCACCTCTCCTTCCCTCCTATTTTTTTTAAGAAATGAAATCAAAGGCAGTGAAATTGAACATCCCACGGTCATCAAAGCCTATTGCGAACTGGATGATTCCGACATCACTTATAGCCTAAAGCAATGGATGCATTGCCAGGACCCGGTACTGGTTGACCTTTGTCGGCGGTTCATCTATCGCTCCTTTCTTCGTGTCACGTATCTGGATACCCCACCTACAGAAGACGACATTCGCGCGTGGAAAGAACAGGTAGCCCACTGGCTTGCCGGTAAATTCTCTCTATCCAATGAAGATGCAGTAGATGCTGCCAAGTATTATCTGAGTCACGGAAAAGTACAACACGTTTCTTATACTTCCGACAAAGACCCCATAGATGCCGTCGGGCTTGACGGTATTGTGAAAGAGCTTTCTACCGTTACCGACAATGCAGCTGTTGCTGCGCTTACGCAACTCGTTGAAAAACCTTATGTTTGTTACCCTAAAGAAATCAATTTGACGCTTGAAGGGCTATCCGTACATGAGAACAGCGATAACACTCAGTGATAACCACCAAGGGCATGCGGTGCCCAACCATGTTGAACGTCCGGAAAGGCTGCAAGCCATTCAGCAGCTTATAAAAGACGATCCTGTACTAGACAGTCTCATTGTATTGCCGCCATCAAATGCGTCCATCGAAGACGTAGTCCTGGTTCATCCACGCGAATACTACGACCGTTTAGCGGCTGCCGTTCAAGCCGGCGGTGCCAGACTCGACCCAGACACCTACGCAACACCAGACAGCCTCAATGTAGCCATGCAAGCACTTGGCGGTCTGTTATCTATTACAGATAGGGTGATGCGGCAGAAAGTCGACAACGGGTTTGCCGTCGTACGTCCTCCAGGACATCACGCGCGACCTGATACCGCTATGGGATTTTGCCTGCTCGCCAATATTTCTATTGCGGCGGAGTGGGCTAAAAAGCACCACGGTGTTAAGAAAATTCTCATCGTAGATTTTGATGTCCATCATGGAAATGGCACGCAAGAGATTTTTTACGAAGATCCGGATGTGATGTATATGAGTACGCATCAATGGCCGTTGTATCCCGGTACGGGAAGACTGGAAGAAACAGGCGCCGGCAACGGACAGGGCACAACCATCAACGTGCCGCTGCCAGCTCATACAGGTGATGACGATTTCCTTCGTGTATTTGAGCAAATTTTAACGCCCATTGCACTGAAGTTTAATCCTGAGTTGATCCTGGTGTCTGCCGGCTATGATGCGCACTGGATGGACCCCATTGGCGGGTTGAACATCTCTGTTGCAGGATTTACAGCAGTCTTCCAGGAGATCTTATCCTGGGCTCGGCAATGTTCAAACAACCGACTGGTCACCCTGCTTGAAGGCGGTTACCATGCCGATGCCCTTGCACATTCGGTGCTATCCACATTGCGTTTATTGCAAGATCCTGATGCACATCCAAGCGACCCATTTGGAAAATCACCAAGCCCGGATGCGGACGTAAAAGATGAACTAAAACGCTTAATAGAATTTCACACATAAGCTGTCGGCACAACTACCTGGTTTCAGTCCACAAACTGAAGACTGATCACCGACAACTGATTACTGATATTTACATGAAAACAATTATAGAGCCCTTCCGCATCAAAACTGTTGAACCCATCAGAATGACTTCGCGGGAAGAGCGCCGGCAGTATATCGAAGCGGCACACTTCAATCTATTCACACTACACTCAGATAATGTGATTATTGACCTGCTTACAGACTCAGGCACCTCCGCGATGAGTGCCAATCAGTGGGCCGGTGTTATGCGTGGGGATGAAAGTTACGCAGGATCTCCTTCTTACCATCGCTTTGAAAAGGCCATCCACAACTTGATGCCATTCAAGCACATCATCCCTACCCATCAGGGCAGAGCAGCCGAGCGTATTCTGTTTTCCATTGTGGGTAATTCAGATAGTATAATCCCCAATAACACCCACTTTGACACCACCCGTGCCAATGTAGAGGCCAGCGGTGCTGTGGCTGCAGACCTGGTTATCCAGGAAGGATTGAATCCGGCGCTGGAGCACCCTTTCAAAGGCAACATCGACCTGGAAAAACTGGATCGTTTTCTTACCGAGCATAAAGGAAACGTTCCTTTGGTTATGATTACAGTAACCAACAATTCAGGCGGTGGCCAACCGGTTTCTATGGAGAATATCCGGGGGGCGCGAAAAGTTTGTGACGAGCACGGTCTGCCCCTTTTCTTCGACGCCTGTCGGTTTGCCGAGAACGCCTACCTGATTAAACTTCGCGAACCGGGATATGCCGACAAATCTGTCACCGAGATTGTGCAGGAGATGTTCTCCTATGCGGATGGTATGACGATGAGTGCGAAGAAAGATGCGCTTGTAAACATCGGCGGCTGGCTTGCTATGAACGATGACAATTGGGCACTACATGCACGAAATCAGCTGATTCTCACGGAAGGATTCCCTACATACGGCGGCCTTGCCGGCAGAGATCTGGAAGCAATTGCAGTAGGCCTTGAGGAGATTGTCGACGAAGACTATCTTGAATACAGACTGGCATCGGTTCAATACCTTGGGGATGCATTGACTCAAATGGGTATTCCTATCATCAGGCCAGTTGGTGGGCATGCTGTGTATGTTGATGCAGCAGCTACTTTACCCCACATTCCGGCTTTGGAATATCCTGGGCAATCTCTTGCGGTTGCTTTGTATGAAGTTGGTGGCATCCGGAGTTGCGAAATTGGTTCGGTGATGTTTGGCCGGCAGCCAGATGGATCCGAACTCCCAGCCAAAATGGAGCTTGTGCGGCTTGCTATCCCGCGCAGGGTCTACACCCAAAGCCACATTGATTATGTAATCGAGTGCTTTGAAGAAGTACAATCCACCAAAGATAAACTCACTGGCTTTAGAATTGCGAAGGAGCCGCCGGCACTTCGCCATTTCACCGCCCAATTTGAACCGCTAACCCCCGTTACAGCCTGATATGAAATCAATCCCCCTACTGTGTCTTCTGCTGTGCATCCTGGCTGGATGCACAGCATCTGATGAAGAACCCTACAACGTCGTTTTTATTCTTATCGATGACATGGGTTGGACAGATACTGCAGCGTTTGGAAGTTCATTCTATGAAACGCCGCATCTCGATAAGCTCGCTGCTGAAAGCATGCGTTTTACCAATGGCTACGCTGCCTGCCCGGTATGTTCACCAACACGTGCCAGCATTCTCACTGGAAAGTATCCTGCACGGCTAAAGCAAACCGACTGGATACCTGGTCGATCTAATCGTGCAGACCAACAGTTACGACAAGTAGAAGACTTTAACTACATGGGTCTGGAGCATCAGACACTGGCAAACATCTTGCAAAATGAAGGCTACGCAACGGCCCACATGGGAAAGTGGCATCTTGGCGCGGGAGACGAGTATCTGCCGGAAAACCGTGGATTCAACGTCAACATCGCCGGCAACCAATACGGCTCTCCACCCACCTACTATTATCCCTACAGTCGAAAAAACTGGCGAGACACCACCCAAATCTACCAGCTTACCGATTTAGTTGAAGGGGGCGAAGAAGGTGAGTATCTAACAGATAGATTAGGAGAAGAAGCCGCGCAATACATTGCGTCAAAAAAAGACGAGCCCTTCTTTTTGCATTTTTCCCAGTATGCCGTCCACACCCCGTTGCAATCTCGCCCTGATCTTCAGGCAAAGTATGAAGCAAAACGTACTCCGCTACCCGATAGCGCTGACTTTGCCTATGAAGGCAAGCGTCCTGTTCGAACCGTACAGAACCACGCCATTTATGCCGGCATGGTAGAAAGCATGGATACGAGCGTTGGCAGGATCATGCAAGCACTTGAAGATAACGGAATGAGCGAGCGCACCATCGTCATCTTCTTCTCCGACAATGGAGGCTTGTCTACCTCAGAGGGTTGGCCTACCTCAAACCTCCCACTCCGCACAGGTAAGGGATGGCTGTATGAAGGCGGGATTCGCGTACCCATGCTAATAAAATGGCCGGGTGTAACAGACATCAACCAGATTTGCGATACCCCTGTAAGTAGCGTCGACTTCCTGCCCACCATTCTGGATATGCTTGGGATGGCAGACAAAACACCTGCGAACACAGACGGCGAAAGTCTGACGCAGTTGTTGCAGGATAATGCTATTGCACGTGACGCGATCTACTGGCATTATCCCCATTACTCCAATCAGGGAGGCAAACCGGGCGGAGCCATTCGCGAGGGGAATTTCAAACTGATTGAAAACTATGAAGACGCTTCCCTGGAACTCTATGACTTGGACAACGACATAGGTGAACAGGAAAATCTGGTTGCCCAAATGCCAGAGAAAGCAGCCGAATTGCGAGAAAAGCTGGCTGCATGGCGTTTAGATATGGATGCACAAATGCCGGTGCCTAATCCTGCGTATCAGGAAGAATAGAAGTGGTACGAGTCACTTGGGTTTTGTCGCGTGGCGTATTGGGCCAATGCTAACATAACAGGCAAGAGAGTAAAGAGAAGAGAAATTATTCCCGTTCTCTCTTCCACGAAGGTCCAAAACAAGGCGGTAATTAACTTTACACGGTACTGGTCTAACTTTTTCAAAGAAGGCTTCTCCATTAAAAAGGGGGAAGCCTTCTTCTATTGAATGGCATGCTGTTTGCAAACGAATAGGAGGTATATCGATACATCTTGACTTACTTCCAGGCTAGCTCTTTAGCCGATAGGTATCCCCCAGCACCATTGACCTTATACCTTCGGGAGTAATTCAGATTATATCAAAGCAGCCACGCAACAAATACCATATTTGTGCTATAGACGGCTGCATCTTTAAACGCTATCACTAAAACTACACTTCATCCAGTTGTATGAGAACACTTTTTAATAAAACCACAACATTCACGCTACTGTTTAGCCTCCTCATTCTTGCATCAAGCTGCGACAGCAGTGACAATGATGATGCCGGCGAATCATTCGATCAGATGGGCGAAATGATCGGCGCATCTTTTGATGTTTTTGGTGACATTGCCGTAGAAATCCTGCTCAACGATGTATCTAAATCCAAGCCAATTTATGACTGTGACCAGTCAGGCACTGTTGATTACAACAGTTCATCTACAGCAAATCTTTACAGTCTCGTTTTTAGTGACTGTAATGGAATTGACGGAAATGTAGATCTTGGCCTCACAACGAACATCTCCGAGACAGCGTTTGAATTTGGACTGTCACTTGACGGCAATCTAACGGAATCCTGCAGCATGACGCTGAATAATTTCTCGATGGGTATTGTCTCAAACCCAAATAGTACAGATGAAGACCAGATCTTGTTGAACGGCGCTATTTCGTCAACCTGTAACGGCGAATCCTTCTCCTGCGCATTCACCAATGATTCATTCAGTGATGCCGACCAAAATGTGCTTTTCGAGGACAATTGCACCGCAGCTATTGGATAATCAATTCCAGTACTTTCCATTTCAACAGGACCTCTATTGAGCATAAAAAAAGACCTCCAATTGTTGGAGGTCTTTTTTTATGCAGCAACCATCGGATGACTGAATACTGATCACTGGAAAATAAACTGCGAGGCCCTATTCCTGCATGAGTTTGATCAATTGCTCAACCTGATCAGCCGGCGCACTTAGCAGGCCTGCAGCCGGCAATCGAGGCACCAAGGCCGCCCATCTTTCATCTTGTGCGTAGGCACGCTTCAGATAAGGCAACGCTTGATTCATATCTCCTGCATCCATCAACGTGATACCTACCCAGAAGGCTGCTTCGCCATTTGTAGCTTCATCTGGCAAGATGTCCAGCGCTTCGCTGTATGAGTCCAACGCTTTGGGGAAATCCTGAAGCGTAACCCAACCATCTCCTTCATTGAGTTTCTGGTACGCCCGTTGCATTTTCACAAGCCGGCGTAACTCTACCACAGGATCCGGATGGTCCTCTACCCGCAAATCAAACAACCTGTCCTCCCATGATCTTCCTGTTGGGTCTCCGGACACAATGAGAATGGCTGCAGACTGCTTGCCTCGAATATCACCACCCTCTCCCTCTGCAGCTTCCAGCGCTTTTAATAATCGCTCTGCCAAGTCGCCCTCCGCATTTTCATACGCCCTGCTCATCGCTCCCCAAACGGTGTCGTTCTCCATTAAATTGGCTTGGACGGAGTATTGTTTACCCACGTGGTGTCCGGCTGCAATAATCGCATTGGCCCCCGTATGCGCATCAACGCGCCCTTCAGCGTCAATCATGGCAACTTGCCTTACTTCACGCCCGTCATCGCTCTTGAGTAATCCAGCAAGCGCATCTGGCGCGCTACGGCCGGCCTTCATCATCTCAAGCCCAAGCGGACCATAAGCAGGGTCAATAAACGACTGGGTAGCAACAGCACCTACACCTGCTTCAGCCCAGGTTACAATGGAGCCCACAGAAAACCAGTGGGATTGCACAGCTACACCCAGTTGCCCCGTCACTGAATCTCTGGCAACAATCGAATACGTAGCCACCGGCCGGCGATCTGTCAACTTCTGCGCCTGCAGATCTGTGTTCAATAAAACGATGGATAGCAGTATGAGGAGGGTTGTTTTCATTGAAGTCGGTAAGTCGGTAAGTCGGTAAGTCGGTAAGTCGGTAAGTCGGTAAGTCGGTAAGTCGGTAAGTCGGGAAGTCGGTAAGTCGGTAAGTCGGTAAGTCGGTAAGTCGGTAAGTCGGTAAGTCGGTAAGTCGGTAAGTCGGTAAGTCGGTAAGTCGGTAAGTCGGTAAGTCGGTAAGTCGGTAAGTCGGTAAG
>JBGCEN010000402.1:0-8748 GCA_045106435.1 Rhodothermales bacterium | reverse complement strand
ACTTCTTAGAACCTGTCTACGATCTAATTCCGAGATTGCATTTGCAGCAATTTTTGTTCACATCAAGGCGCTTTTTGTGTTCGATGCAGCGCATCGGGCGCAAAAAGGAACGCAGATATGGGCAAAAAGGGCGCACAATGCACCTCGGAATTAGATCGTAGACAGGTTCTTAAATCACAATTCCTTGATCGATATTCTGAAATCAAAAGAATCAAACTGTTTTACCTCACCCAAACCACAGACCTCGTATCGATAAAAGCGTCTCCTTTAACACGCACAAAGTACATCCCCGCGGATAAGCCGGCGCGATCAATAGCGATAGATGTCTGCTGATTAGCTCCGAGGAAACCACTAAATACCCTCTTTACGCTTCGGCCAAGCACATCATACATCTCCACGTCAACCTGTTGTGCGGTTGAGACCTCCATTGTGAAGTTTGCTATACTGGTAGCGGGATTTGGGTAGATGTCTGAAATAGTCAGTGTCGCCGGCAAATCAAAGCCATCTTCAACCGACACCAGCATTTCATTCGTACTCCAGCGCGCGATAAAGGCAGATGGAAGATCGCCGGCTACTTGAAACTGGCCCCCGACCATTACATCTTCCCCATTCGAGGCTAATGCAAATACTTCATCATCCATACCACTCGACAATAACGCCCATCCACCCAGTTCACGCCAAATGGCCGCGTTTCCAACCTGCAGATCTGGTCCTACTGGATTTTGAACCCCTTCAAAATCACCGCCCACAATAATGTCGCCTCCGGTACTCTGCGAAATAGCGTTAACACAGCAAGCGCTCAAACCATTTCCGTTCGAAGACCCAAGCGGTGCCCATACGCCGCTTTCAAAGCTTGCGATATAGTTTGTTGAAAAGCCGGCTTCGGTTTCTGTAAAGGCACCCCCGGCGTATAGTACGCCTGCATCATTTACATAAAGCGCGTTTACTTCTGCATCCAGGACTGTTGTTGCCGAAAGTGGCTCCCAGCTTGTACCGTTCCATTCTGCGATATATGCTGTATTGGCCGCAATACCCGCCTGCGTGAAGGATCCGCCGGCTATTACTTGTCCCTCATTGTTCAGAGCCAATGCGTGTACGGGACCATCAAATCCGCCACCTGGCGTACTCCATGCGCTACCATTCCACATGGCAATATAATTTCTCGTTTCCTGCTCACTGCCATCCTGCGTGAACGTACCACCTATGAACAGATTGCCCGATGCATCAACAACGATTGCTTTGACAGCACCGTTTACGCCAGTGCCAAGGGTTGACCACACAGCGCCATCCCAGGCAGCAATGTTATAGGCAAGCAATGTTGTCCCATCGTCCTGAATCACATCGGAGAAATCACCACCAACATATACCATTCTGTTTGCGCCCTGCGCCAATGCCTGTACCGAGGCGCCTGTCACACCTTGACCGAGCGGCTGCCATGCATTGTCGACCCAGCGTGTTATTTTATTGCTGTGAAAGGGGCCGCTGTAGACAAATTCACCGCCGGCGTATAAAATGCCGCTGCTATCAAACGTAAGTGCATGTACCGCGGCATCTAACCCCATACCGCCTATACCATTCCACTTCTGGCCATCCCAATATCCAATGCCGTTTACCAGTTCGCCCCCCAGATGCTGTACGTCACCCAGCGCATAAAACGCTCCATCGCCTGTAAATGCCAGCGCATTCACGCTTTCAAAAAGATTCTCATCTTCCCCCGGCCCAATCGCTTCCCATGTAGTATTCCAACGAGCGATATGACGAAGCGCAGTACCATCCCCAAGCTTGGCGAATAATCCGCTGACATATAGTGTCCCGTTATTATCAAATCCCATGGCTCTTACTTCGCCATCAAAACCACTTCCGAGTCCTTCCCATGTAGTCCCATCCCACCGCGCAATTCTGTTTGCTGTGATCTCAGACTCATCCGTCTGAATGACTGTCTGAAAATCCCCTCCAATATAGAGGTTATCAGATGCATCAAATGCGATTGTATTCACTGTCCCCTGATGCCGGGCACCGATCGTTTCCCATGATTGGCCATCCCACTTAAAAACGCCGCCAGACAGCTCAGAGCCGGCTGCATAAAGATCACCAAGGCTATCAAACCCAAGAGAGCGAACAATCACGCCGCTAAATGTACCCAGCCCATTGCCTACAGACCCAAGGTTTGAGCCGTCCCAGGTCGCAATTTTACTTAGCTCAAATTCTCCTGAACCATCACGGGCAAACTCACCGCCGATATAAAGCAAACCGCTTTGATCTATCGCCAAAGCGTGTACAGGGGCATCAACTCCGGTCCCAAGCGGCTCCCACGTAGCACCATTCCATTTAGCAAGATTCTCGACGTCAACCACACTACCATTGCCCTGCACCACCTCAAAGAAATCTCCGCCGATATAAATGCTTCCGTCTGGCGCAATAGCAACAGCATGTACAACGCCTGAGAATCCCCTTCCGAGGCTCCCGCCCAGTGTGGACCACTGACTGCCATTCCACTTGGCAATCCCATCAGCAGCCAATCCACCAGCACGCGAAAACTCACCAACTACGATGAGATCACCATTTGCATCTACGGCAGCTGATAATACTTCGCCATCAACGCCATAGGCCGAAAACTGGTCGTCCCACATAGGCTCTACAGTTTGCCCTACAGCCTGAGTAGGCATGAAACAACCCATACAAATGAAAATGGCTGCGAGAATTGTTGTACTGAAAGTTCGCGCAATAATAGACTTAGTGGCCTGTGGTGTGGCCAGCATAGAACAAATAGTCATTTTTTCGAGACTTACTTAGACAGAAAGGAGATCTGTGTATTGATGAGTGAATTCAAATACCCCGAGGGGGGAAATGGGAGATAAAGCGAAATTTGATAGGCAGAAACTGAATTCAAAAACTGAGCCAGAGAAGGAAGAAAGAACGGCTAATCTTCGATATTTTTCAGGACGTGCTCAATTTTGTCCAAACGACCATCCACTTCAGCCGGCTGAAGATCCAGAAGATGTGCGATTAACGGATATATATGGATGTTTTCAAATGCCGCCACCTGCTTCCCCTGTTCAAAGGCAGGCCCTTGGGCGACAAAAATGGCCTGCATGGAGGCCAGCCGGCGATCATAGCCATGTGCGCCGGGCATAATGGATGCTCTGCCGGCCTCATAATCGTCTCTATTTGTTACAATACTCCAGCCTTCTTCAATCTCGGCCACCAGCTCTGGTATTCTTCTATGCTCCTCCCAGTGCCAATCTGCCGGATAATCTGCAGCAAGATATACGTGCATGGCTGGGTGTGCATTTTCCAATTGCTCATAAATCTGCTGAAGATCGTCGTTTATGGCGTTCAGCATTAACATGGGTGTTTTTTCGATGAGCTGAATCTCGCTCTCGTCTATATAATCTTCCAGATAGATGATTTTTTCATCACTGGTCTGCGCCATCCCGTGATCAGATACCAGGACGATATTGACGCGATCATCCAGCCCACGCGCTGCGATGCCGCTCAGAAGCCGGCCTATGTATTCATCCACGCGACCAATAGCTGCCACCGCTTCTTCTGAATGCGGACCATACCTGTGGCTTTCTGAATCGACATCGCTAAAATACAATGTGATAAAGCGAGGTTGTTTATTTTCATCCAAATCAAGCCATCCTAAAACCTCGTCAACCCGTGCATTACCAGGCACGCTACCATCATATCTTTTCCAGAAAGTAGGTCGGGTATCCTTAATTGGGGCTTCTGAGCCCGGCCAGAAATAGGTCGCCGCACGTACACCTTGCTTTTCCGCGGTCACCCACAGCGGTTCTCCTTCCCACCATCTCGCCTTTTCAACTTCTCTCCGCACAGACATCGAAAAGGTCTCATCAAATACAGGATCGTACATCACATTGGCCACAATCCCATTGTTCGCAGGATAGAGTCCAGTGACGATCGTGTAGTGGTTCGGGAAGGTTTTGGTAGGATGTGCAGGAATAAGTGCTTCTGCTCGCACCCCCTCCTTTATCAGATGCGATATGTGCGTTGTGGGATAAAGATCGAGGTAGTCTGCCCTAAACCCATCCAGAGAAATAAGAATAACGATGTTATCGTCCTTGATGCCTCTATCAGGCGTGTTCGCATAGCTCTTCAAAAAGAACAAAAGCAAACACACAAGCAGGCCGGCTACAAGGATTTTTTTCATCGTTCGAATAGATAAATCAGGCAGATAAAAAAATACCGGATATCTGATTAAGATACCCGGTATATATGCTTCTATGGGTCCTAAGTGTACACTTTTTACTTCTTACGTGCCACCAGGTAGTATAAAATACAACCAAGGAACGGGAAGAAGATTATTAACAAGGCCCAAACAACCTTGTCGCCAGTACTTCGCGAACTACCAGAAACCTCAACAAGTGCGATAATATCGAGGATGATCACGATAGCCCAGCAAATACCGTAGCTACCAAAATTAAAGATCGAATCGAACAAGTTAGGTCCGCCGCAACCTGAGATAAACAAGGTTAGGCCGGCCATAAGTAACAAAGGTAGTGTGGCTCTCTTTTGCGTCAGCATTTTTCCAGCGGAATAGTAGACAAATTACGGGACAGTGACTTTGCAGCTGCTTTTTTGTGTATACGGAAGTTCTCAAAAAGGTTGTGTTTGAGGAGAAGAATGGTCCACGCATGATCAAAAACTTCGTGGAACTGGCTCGTCTGTGGGCGGGTTTGACATCCTACACGAGAGAAGAAAATCTGAATATCTACAAAACAGCGCCCCATTTCGTATAACTCTGCTCTAAAGCGTATAAGCCTTGTAGTTAAGATGAAAATTGGTTCTATAGATTTTGGCCCCAAGCCGCTCTTTCTTGCACCCATGGAAGATGTGAGCGATCCGCCGTTTCGCTTGATCTGCAAGCGATTGGGCGCAGATATGCTGTATACAGAGTTTATTTCTTCTGGCGGACTTGTTTACGAGGCGCAGGGCTCGATGCAGAAGCTTGACATTTATGAGAAGGAACGCCCGGTGGGCATTCAAATATTTGGCGGGAATGTAGACCAGGTACGAGAAGCCACCCGGATTGTCGACGCAGTGGGCCCGGATGTGATTGACATCAACTTTGGATGCCCTGTCAAAAAGGTCGTATGCAAAGACGGCGGCGCCGGTATCTTACGTAATTTGCCCAAAATGAAGGAAATTACGGAGGCCGTCATTGAGGAGTCATCCAGACCTGTTACGGTTAAAACGCGCCTTGGCTGGAATGATGAAAGCATTCAGATCATTGAAGTCGCGCGAATGCTTGAGTCGATTGGTGTACAAGCCTTAGCGGTCCATGCGCGGACACGCAAACAAATGTACAAGGGTGAGGCGCGCTGGCAATGGCTGAAGAAAATCAGAGACGAAAGTGGTATTTCCATGCCCCTGATAGGCAATGGTGATGCTTCCGGGCCGGAGAAAGTGAAGGAGATGTTTGACGTGACAGGTGTAGACGCAGTAATGATTGGCCGTGGTGCCATAGGAAATCCATGGATATTCCAAAATGCCAAAGTGTTCATGGAAACGGGCGAAATACCAGAGCCTCCTAGCTGGGAAGAAAGGGTTCAGGTTGTTGCAGAACACCTCACCTTGAAATGTGAATGGTTGGGCGAGCGCAAGGGCGTGCTGGAGATGAGAAGAATGTATGGTGGCTATTTCAAGGGATTTCGGAATGCAAGCATGTTACGGATGTGCATTATGGAAGAATCTACGCTGAAAGGCGTCCTCGATGTATTGCTTAACTTCTCTGAAAATGAGCATGAACTCAAGATCTCCAGATTCAAAATGCCTACACCCATAAAAGGCGTCAAAAAGGTGCAATTGCCTCCTGCAAAAGCAGCAGCATCAAAGCTGCCGCCATCAAAACTACCTCCAACAAAAGCGCCTTCACCACCTGTTGCAGCGTAGTAACCCTGCTGGCAACCATCTGCTAGTAACCATCTGCTAGCAATAATCTGCCAGCCGCAAGAATGATTTACTCAGAGGCAGTTGTAGCAGTCGCTCGTTTTCTGTACAAGAACTCATCAATCGAATAGAGTACTGCACCAATAACACTAAAGGCCACCAAAGATAACACAGGCTGCCAGATTACGAGGCCGCCAATACAACCAAGAATACCGCCCAGGTATTTGATGTAATTTAGCTGCTCATTTGTCGCACGTTTCAGCAGTTCTTCCAGTTTTCGATCATCATACCGCTGCATATTGCTCTCTATCATGCCATAGAGGTCAATGTTATCAACGAACGTGGTGATCATGGTTGAAGCCGCTTCCTCAATATCTTGCGAGCGCGCTTCTATTTTCTCAGGTATAGTATCCAGCAAGTGATCCATCTCATCTAAAAACGAATCAACGGAAGACGGTAACTGCTTAACGGCTTCTTCAATCCGGCGCTGGAAATCATTTTCATTGATCATGCGGTATGTTTTGAGGGCAAACCCGCCAATCCCCTCTCCTGCGTACTCTTCAACTTTACCTACGATAAATTCAACAAGCCGGCTCCTTACATCTTCAGAACCGACCACCTGATCTACGTAGTTGGAGATGATATCTTTCAGCTCATCCCTAAAACCTTCGTCATCAATCACACTCTTTGTCACGGACATGGCCATTTCCCTATACCGGGGAATAATGCCACTCTCTTCGATTTTCTGTTTGATGATATCGGCATTGATTAGCTCTTCCGATATCGTAGAGGCCATCCGATAAATGACACGTTCACGTTGCTCGGGAATTAATCCTTGACCAAACAAAGGCCGGCGTTCGCGCGGATTGAACAGCATGGTAATTGCCAGCCAATTCGTCAGAAAACCAATCAAACCACTGACAGAAATGATGCGAATCAATCCTTCAAGCAAGAGTGAATATCCAAAAAGGCTAACGGTGATGCCTTCAAAATCCCAAAAAGCCGAGAGGGTAAAGAACCCCATCAAAATCCACGGGATCAGCCTCATCAGAGGTAACAACTTGGCATAAGACCCCACCATGCGCGGTGGCTCAGGAAAGCCCGAATCTTCACGTTTGTTGGAAGGCAGGTGCCGGCGGATATATTTGCTGAACAGGTTCTTCAGATCATTCGCACGATCCCGGGTCACGTCCCGCACTGCAGGTAACGTATTTCCCTTTGCTTCAACAGGCTCTTCTGACGATACGTCCTCTTTTACAACTTCTGCATCAGTCAACTCCTCTACGACTTCTGCATCAATCAACTCCTCTATAAATTCAGCTGAAGCATCAGCGTCTGTAACGGACGCCTTTCCTTGAGACTGATCAGCATGATCTGCTGCAGATTCTGAAGATACTTTGTTTTCTGGCATATAAAGATCTTGATTTCGACTTAAAACCCTAATCGTTCAGCGTTTTCCTGCATTCCGGCAATAACGTTAGCAATATGCGTATCCAGCTCTATACCTAACTCCTCAGCACCCACTTGTATATCTTCCCGGCTTACTGCAGCTGCAAAGCGTTTGTCCTTTAACTTTTTCTTGACCGACTTTGGCTTCATGCCTTCAAGTCCTGTGGGTCGGACATATGCTACGGCTGTAATAAATCCAGCCAATTCATCTACAGCAAATAACGTTTTTGCCAAGCGGGTCGTACGGGCAACTCCAGTATACGTTGCGTGCCCCATTATAGCCTCCAGCATTACATCAGGATATGCTTTACTGCGCAATACCTCAACCCCTATAAAGGGATGTTCTTCAGGCGTTTGATGTTTCTCATAATCCATATCATGCAATAAACCAGTCATCCGCCAAAGCTCAAGATCTTCGTCAAAATGTTTTGCATAAAATGCCATGCCGGCTTCTACTGCGTAGGCATGTTTTCTCAAGCTTTCCGTCTTGGTCCATTCATGAAAAAGATCAAGTGATTCTTCGTAAGTAGCCATAATCAATCAGAATTGCGCGTATTCCTGTAAACTAAAAAAGGCGAGTGACCTGTAGCCACTCGCCCAAACCTTGCAGAAGCAAAATTAGATCCCGATTTAAGCTTAATTACTCCACGGTGGTACAACACCGGCAGAGCGAGCATAAGCAATCAACTGACCCAAATGCTCGTTGGCATGATCACCAACAAGAAGAACCAGTCTCATTTTTGGTGCCTGGTTGCCAAACAATTCAATTTCTTCTTCCATTGCGGCCGTAGAAGTATTCTTCACTGCCTTGCGAGCTAGCTTGATAGACATTTCAAGCATTTTAGAAGCTTCTTTTTTGGTTTTAACTTTGGCTTCCAACTCTTGAGGATTAATCCCTTCAGGTAGCTCAGCCCCCAGCATTGAGGCGAAGAAAAAGTTTGCACTGGCAACGTGCATCATGGCTTCAGATACAGAGCGAACGCCCTCAGCCGGGCGCCAGTCGTACTGATCTTCAGAAAAGGCACCAGCCAACTGCATGACTTTGTCTGTAGCAGCATCATAGCTACTCAAAAAGGTGTTGTGGAAGGTAGATTGTGCTGATGCAGTAAATACAAATGCAAAAGTTAATAAAGCGATAAAACTTGCGCGTTTAAACATTACTTTTTCCTAATGATGAAGAAATGGGAATACCAGTAGTGATGAGTAATTAGTTTGTAGTGGTTAGTAAAAATGATCCAGTATGTGTGTAAGAACCTGTCTACGATCTATGGCCGAGATTGCATTTGCAGCAATTTTTGTTCAAATCAAGGCGCTTTTTGTGTTCGATGCAGCGCATCGGGCGCAAAAAGGAACGCAGATATGGGCAAAAAGGGCGCACAATGCACC
>JBGCEN010000401.1:0-19678 GCA_045106435.1 Rhodothermales bacterium | reverse complement strand
GATTGCATTTGCAGCAATTTTTGTTCAAATCAAGGCGCTTTTTGTGTTCGATGCAGCGCATCGGGCGCAAAAAGGAACGCAGATATGGGCAAAAAGGGCGCACAATGCACCTCGGAAATAGATCGTAGACAGGTTCTAAGGTCCAATACAACTCCTACAATTCGAAAGCAGGAACGGTGATTAACGTGAAAGAGACATGTTGCGGATATTAGTATTTTGCGGCTTTTTGTTAGCAGGCTATTTCTTTATTTCTGACATCCCTATCTCCCATGAGCCCGGCATTAAAGCGCCAAATGCCCCGGTTCAAACACCTGCGAGAGAAGGCATGATGTTTATGCATAAAGATTATGTAATTCAGCCACTCGCAGAATTTGAAGTACACGCTCGCGTCTTATCCCGTGAAAGATATTTTCTTGGCAGAGAATCTGATCTGGCAAAATTTGATTTGGCATTGGGCTGGGGACAGATGTCAGACGAAAATATTCTGTCGCATTTTTCCATTTCTCAATCTGGCCGATGGTACTGGTGGAAAGCAGATAAATTGCCTATTCCTAAAAACGAAGTGATTCGCAGCAGTGCAAATATGCACATGATTGCAGCAGATGATTATGTTGCCCGACAAATCAAGCGTGTACGCCCCGGCGCAATTGTCAAATTCAGCGGCTACCTCGTGGAAGTAAAAGGAGACGATGGATGGAAATGGCGAAGCTCTCTTACCAGACTAGACAGTGGCGGGAAAGCCTGCGAGGTTGTTTTTGTAAAGGATTTTGAAATCGTGGAATCAGATGGATAAAATCTGAAATTCAGCATGTCCAGCGGTTCCGGGCTTGCGTTACTCTGAGAAACGGTTCTGCCCCCGTTTTTCCATGCCTGGTAGCCAAACCGTGATATCGTAGATTTTTCGGCCCGCCAGTTCAGCATTCGATCTCTCGCTTTATCTCTCCCCCGACTCCTTTCTTCATAGCAAATCTGTCAAATCTTTTTCAACACAACACCACAGAATAATCCTGGTGCTTCTATTTTCCTTGTAGCTCAGCAAGTGAGTTGTTAATTTGTACATTCGCAGCCAGGGAATTTTAAAGCATGTCAATGAGCACTCAAAGGAATAGCAGGTTCTACCGAGTCATTTCAGTATGTCTTTTCTTCTTCTTTGCTGTAGCGGGATGCAACAGATCCACCATTGATCCGGCGCTATTAAGCACACTCCCGGAGATCGTTGATTACAACTTCCACATCAAGCCCATCCTTTCCGACCGCTGTTATACATGCCACGGTCCAGATGAAAACACAAGAGAGGCCGGCCTCCGGCTCGACACCCAGGAAGGACCTTATGCAGCACTGGAATCGGACGCTGGGAAAGCGATTGTCGCCGGCAAACCCCACAAAAGCGCACTGATCCAACGTGTGCTGTCGAACGACCCGGAAGAGGTGATGCCTCCACCGGAATCCAACCTCTCTCTGACGGACTATGAGATCGCTCTGCTTCAGCGCTGGATTGAGCAAGGGGCTGAATGGAAGCGACACTGGGCCTTTATTCCACCAGAAAAACCAACCAGGCCTGCTACGCAAGCCGAATGGGGCAACAATGAGATTGATGATTTTATCCTGGCAACCATAGAGCGTGAAGGATTTTCTCCCGCCCCACGCGCCCCAAAAGAACAGCTCATCCGCCGGCTCTCTTTTGACCTTACCGGTCTCCCTCCAACATTGGAAGAAATCGACGCCTTTCTGTCAGATCACTCTGAAAACGCCTATGAACAGCTGGTAGATCGTACGTTAAATAAACGTGCATTTGGCGAACGCATGGCGAGCGAATGGCTGGACATTTCGCGCTATGCAGACACAGGCGGCTATCAATCAGATCGTGCACGTCGGATGTGGCCGTGGCGCGATTGGGTGATCGAAGCGTTTAACGACAACTTGTCTTACGACAAATTCCTTACCTGGCAATTGGCCGGCGACCTTCTACCCAACGCGTCTCAAGAACAGGTCTTGGCAACAGCCTTTAATCGTAACCACAGACAGACAGAAGAAGGCGGCAGCATCGAAGAAGAGTTCAGGATGGAATACGTGACTGACCGCACCAATACAACCGCAACGGCTTTTATGGGCTTAACCGTTGAGTGCGCACAGTGTCATGATCATAAATATGATCCCATCTCACAAAAAGAATACTACCAGCTCTTCGCCTTCTTTAACAACATCGACGAATCCGGTCAAACATCGTACTTTACAGACGCCGTACCTGTACCGGCAATGCTGTTGTCTGAGGAAGAAACATTAACCAGCCTTGATCGGGCAAGAGCCAGTATACAGAGCAAGGAATCTGAAATAAGCAAACACATTCAGCAAACATCGGAAGCCTACCAGGCGTGGTTTACCTCTCTCCGCACATCGCCTATCAATAGCAATGGACTCGCGGGTCTTGTTGCTCATATTCCGTTCGATGTCATACAAAACGAAAGCACACCAAACCTTGTAAATCCCCGCCAGAAAGGGCATACCATCTTTACACCCGAGATCACCGAAGGCAAAAATAATAGTGCCGTACGTTTTGATGGGGAAAACGGACTCGAATTTAAAGGTGTAGGCGAGTTTGAGCGTACCGATCCCTTCTCTCTTGGTTTTTGGATAAAAGCAGCTGAATGGAATGAGTCAAATGCGCTTGTACATCATACCAAAGCTGCGCTTGACGCCGGCAGCCGCGGATACGAAATTTCCATGCGAGGCGACAAACTTGTCGCCGGCTTAACGCACATGTGGCCCGAAAATGCCATCCGTGTAATAACCACTCAATCATTGCCTTTACAGGAATGGGTCCACGTCACCATGACGTATGATGGCTCCAGTAAAGCTGGTGGCATAAAGATCTTTATTGATGGAAAACAAGCAGATGTTTCCGTACTACGAGACAATTTAACCCGAACCATCAAGTATGAACGTGTAGACGTTAATCTGACGGTCGGGTATAGATTTAGAGATGCAGGATTTAAGGATGGACTGCTCGATGACCTTAAAGTATTTGACAGATCCCTAACGGCTTTAGAGGTAGCATCATTAAGCGGGCAAGATATTTTCCCTGCACTCATTGGAAAAAACGCAGCGAATCTTTCTAACAAAGAAGCACAAGCAATTTCTGAATATCACACGATATTTTACGACAAAAGCTATGCGGCTTTAAACAAAGATTTACAAACACTGAGGACACAGGAAAACGAACTCATCACCCCTGTCCAGGAAATCATGGTGATGCGCGATATGGCAGAACGGCGTCCTACGCACATTCTTATTCGAGGCGCCTATGACGATAAAGGAGAAGAAGTTGAGCCAGGCACCCCTGCTGCGCTTCTGGCCTTTGATGAAGATCTCCCCCGTAACAGACTTGGGCTGGCCACATGGCTTACCGATCCTGGCCATCCCCTCACCTCGCGGGTAGCAGTTAACCGGTATTGGCAGATGTTCTTCGAACAAGGCCTTGTTGCTTCACCGGAAGATTTTGGCAATCAGGGATCCCAGCCCAGTCATCCTGAGCTACTCGACTGGCTGTCAATAAATTTTGTCGAATCAGGCTGGGATGTCAAAGCCATGCTGAAGACGATCGTCATGTCCGCAACGTATCAACAAACATCTGCTGCCAGCCCGGCTTTACTCAACGGAGACCCCGCCAACCTTCTGCTTGCAAGAGGTCCCAAGCGAAGACTGGCTGCGGAGATGGTTCGAGACAATGCCCTGGCTACCAGCGGGTTGCTCGTGGACAAAACGGGTGGACCGCCAGTAAAACCATATCAGCCGGCCGGCTTGTGGGAAGAAAAGTCGGGCAAAAAATACGTACGCGATACCGGTGAAGGACTCTACAGGCGGAGTCTGTATACTTTTTGGAGAAGAACTTCGCCGCCGCCTTCAATGATCACTTTTGATGCAACACGAAGAAACCAGTGTATCGTACGCCGGCAACAAACCAGTACGCCCATGCAAGCTCTCGTACTGCTTAACGATCCACAATTTGTGGAATCCTCCAGGGTGTTGGCAGAACGTCTCTTAAAAGACACTCAGAGCGGACTTGAAGAACGAATCACCCATGCATTCAGACTTCTCACAAGTAGAACGCCCTCAGCTACCGAACTAGACATCCTCAAAAAAACATACAACGATCAATTTGTTGTTTTTGCTGATGATCCCAAAGGAGCAATACAGCTTTTGGAAATTGGCGACAGTGTCTGGGATCAATCTTTAAACGCGCAGGAATTGGCTGCTTCCACCATTCTGGTCAACTCCATCATGAACTTTGAGGCAGCGATAATAAATCGTTGATATGCCCAGGTTCAAGGATGATGTAAAGAAAGCAAAAATCAGATAATCATGCACGACTGCAATAATTTCGAAGCCATCAATTCCCGCAGGGATTTCTTGTCACGTACAGCCATGGGGCTTGGCGCTGCGGCCCTGGGTACTTTGATAAACCCCGGGGACCTCTTTGCAGCAAGCGATGATGATGATGATCAGCGTATCAAAGGTATTTTGAGTCAGACTCATTTTCCTGCGAAGGCCAAACGAATTATCTACTTATTTCAGAGCGGTGGCCCTTCACAACTGGAGCTTTACGATTACAAACCCATGCTTAACCAAATGCATGGGGAAGAGCTTCCTGAATCTGTACGGGGCGGGCAGCGCCTTACGGGCATGAGCGGATTCCAAAACTCGCTGCCCCTCGCCGGCTCGAAATATAGTTTTGATCAATATGGAGACAGTGGTGCATGGATTAGCGAATTGCTTCCGTACACAGCCAAGGTTGCAGATGATCTTTGCTTTGTAAAAGCGCTGCATACCGAGGCCATCAATCATGATCCTGCCATCACCTTTTTCCAAACGGGCTCGCAAATTGCCGGCCGCCCGTCTTTTGGATCGTGGCTTAGTTACGGGCTTGGTAGTGAGAACGAAAACCTGCCGGCTTTTTGTGTGCTCATTACAAAAAATAAAGGCGGCCAACCGCTTTATTCCAGACTCTGGGGCAATGGATTTTTGCCTTCCTTACATCAAGGTGTTCAGTTCAGATCGGGTAAGGACCCCGTGCTATATCTTAACAATCCGGATGGGGTTTCAGATAAAAGCCGGCGCAAAATGCTGGATCGGCTTAAAGAGTTGCACGAAGCACAGAAAGAAGCCACACAAGATGCTGAAATTGATTCCCGGATAGCGCAATATGAAATGGCTTACCGGATGCAGACATCCATCCCGGAAGTCATGGATGTCTCCGACGAACCAGATTCGATATTTGAACTATATGGCCCTTCCTCCAGAGAACCCGGCACCTTCGCAGCAAACTGTTTATTGGCCCGACGCCTTGCAGAGCGTGGGCTTAAGTTTGTTCAGTTATTTCATCAAGGCTGGGACCATCACGGCGGACTGCCTCGCGGCATCGTGCAGCAGTGTAAAGAAACCGACCAGGCTTCTGCGGCTTTGGTTCACGATTTGAAACAGCGAGGCATGCTGGACGAAACACTGGTTATCTGGGGCGGTGAGTTTGGCCGGACCAACTATTGCCAGGGCCGATTAACGGTAGACGATTACGGACGGGACCATCACCCAAGATGCTTCACCAGTTGGATGGCCGGCGGTGGAATTAACGCCGGCACCTCGTATGGACAGACAGATGAGTTTGGATATAACATCGTAGATCAGGGCGTTCACGTGCACGATTTCCAGGCAACGATCCTGCATCTACTCGGCATCGACCATGAAAGACTAACCTTCAAACATCAGGGACGGCGCTTCAGGCTGACAGACGTACATGGTAAGGTCGTGCCGGCTTTAATTGCTTAAATCGACCGATTCCATTCCCTTTTTGCATTTAAGAACTTGCTTTTTGTCTGGACTTTATTAACCTTTCAATGCCTTCACTGCTGGCGCAGCCTACAAATGACCTTATAAAGGTAATTCTGCGTCATTTCAGGCTGAACGACCCCCATTTTTAATTCTCGTTTACCTGCTCTTAAACAAATACATGCGTTTTAGTATCATACAAGAAAGACCAAACAGCCCATTTGTCTTTCAATTACTTAGCAATCAGGACCAGGTCCTGCTTACGAGCGATTCATACACAACACGAGAAGCGTGTACGGATGGCATTCGTGAAACCATCAGTGCGCTTCGCGATCCTGAATCATTTGGTATTCAGGCCGGCAACGCCATATCACTCCGCAGCTCAAATGGAGGCCAGTTAGCCAGCAGTGGCCCGCTTGCATCCAGGCAGACTGCCACAGAGACCATCGCAGATATTGTAGCGGCTGCCGCGCAAAACAGTCGGTTTGACGTCAGCTTCACGACATCAACTTCTACAGCAACTCAATCCAGGCAACGCGCTTTTCAACGCGTTTCGCCAGAGGAGCTTGCTTCGCTTTACAATTTTGCGCGCACATCATCAGGAGCCCAGGGTTTCGAGTTGTATCGTGAAGATGATGAGTTATTCTATTTCCATTTTAACGATGCCAACAGCCAGCCGCTACTCTTTGGCCGCGGTTTCTCTGCTGCTGCAAAAAGAGACAGAAGGGTCGAAGCTGTTATAAAAAATGCCGGCATCGAGAAACGGTATGAGATTGTAGAGGAGAACGGAGAGTTCTACATTACGCTTAAAGCAAGAAACGGTCAGGAAATAGCCCGGAGCCGGCGCTTGAACAGCCGGACAGATGCTGAACAACAAATCGCATTTCTGATTGGATCCGTGCCATCTTACGCAGATCAGTACATTAAAAAACGCAAGGCGCGGGCTCAATCAGCCAGTAATGTATACCTTTTTGATCAATTGTCTACTTCAGGAGAAGTTGGATTTGAATCGTTTCGCAACCCTGAAACGAAGCAACATTTTTTCCACTTCAACGATGATCAGGGACAGGCATTGTTGTTCAGTCAGGGATATTCCTCTCCCAAAGGCCGCGACAACGGGATCCGTTCTGTTATCAAGAATGCGGTTATACCAGAACGTTTTGAATCGAAAGAGCATAACGGCAAATACTATTTTGTGCTCAGAGCTGGCAACAGACAGGAAATTGCCCAGAGCCGTTTCTTTGCGTCAGCTGCTGAAAGAGATCGTTGGATCACCTATTTCCTTGGCAGCATAGGCGGTTATGCTACTGCTTATGGCGTAACGCTGGCATCAGCGCAAACGACAACGGAAACAGAAAGCTTCACCCTTGATGCGCCCCCTGCAGCCGTAGCTTCTGGTCTTGCCGGCGCTGCTGGCCTTGCTGCTGCTGCTTCTTCAGGTGATGGAGATAAGACAGCAGATATCCCCGAGCCGGCACCTGCCACACCAGAACCAGAAGTTCGCCGCGTTGCAGAAAAGGTAAAAGAAGAGGAAGAAGCCTATGCCTATGCAGGGGATGATGATGGCGGTGGCCTCCGTCTCTGGATTCCATGGATTATCGGACTCATCGCTGCTGCATTGATATTGTTCTGGCTATTATCCATGCTCGATGGATGTGGCGGCAACAGCAATACCATTGCCGGCGCAGAGGGCGATGCCCAGCAAGAAATTGTAGACGCAGGCCCAGCTGAAGCTGCTGCTGAAACGCCTCCCCCTCCGGCTGAAACATCTGCCGTTACAGCGGGATCTGGCTCAACTGGAGAACCCGCACCATTCGGCCCAGCTGCTGCTGCACTTGGCTTCGCAGCAAACAGTCTGGAAGGCAGAATGGCAAACTTGCTGAGTGCTCCAGACAGAACGTTGCCGGCTACTTTTGTATTGGATCAAGTAAGCTTTCCAAGGCATTCAGCAAAACTGAATAAATCTGCTTATGATCAAGTGGATAATCTGGCCAAATTACTCAAAGCATACCCCGATCTAAAGATAAATTTCATCGGCCATATTGATGGTACAGAGGACGACAACATTGCACGCGCTTTCATGAAGGGCGAGAACATTACGTTATCCGCTGTTCGTGCACGCTGCCTCTATCAGAAATTTATTGAAAGTGGTATCAACGAAAGCCAACTAGACTTTGAAGGCGTTGGTGCTTCAAGCCAATTGGTAAACAATAACACAGAACAAAACAAACAGAAAAATCGCAGATTAGAGGTCGTTTTCTCAAGTAAATAAACGGTATTTTTCTGCGGCCGTTAAACAACTTTATCCCCCCACGAAAGTGGCCTGAGGCTATCGCTTCGGGTCACTTTTTTTATATCAATCAATAGCGCTCGTATATGGCTATGCATTTATCAGCATGCAAGCATAAGTTTTCAATTGCTAATTTCACATGCTTCAATTAACGCCAATTCGGGATAGGGAGTGCTTAAAAAACTACGTAAAGGCCTTTTATAACGTCATCTTGAACGAAGTGAGGGATCCATAGAATTCATTGGGCTATCTCAACTGTATAAGTCTTGTATGTATCCTTCGACAGGCTCAGCGTGACAAAAAGGAAGCACTGAGTCTATTTCTCACGAGCTCTTATTCCGAATTGACGTTAATTACTAGCAGAATGCTGATGGCAAAAAACTTCTGCACCCTGCTGACCCATATCGGCATGTTTTGATGTAAATAGCATTAGAGTACCTTCGATTAAATATCTTAGGAAAATCTTTGCAAGCTCATATTCTAAATAAATCCCACATTCTATCATGAGTACAAATGTTAGCACTTCAATATCAGTAAAAACAGATCAAGAGATTATTGCAGCTTTTGAGCAAGACGGATTTGAGTTTGTGAGAAAGGTAGAATACAAAGGAGACCGGGGCTTTCTTGCGCAAAGCAAGACGGCAATAAACATCAAGACCAAGCAGTACAAGCGCGCCTATTATGTGGAAGGCAGCAATTACAATATGGGATACTTGATGGGCATGATGGCGCACGATGAAGTTGAGCAAATGGTTGGCAAATTCGAATCCCAGATTATCCCAAGCCTGATTCACAAAAAAGGGATTCTGGGCAAGTGGGCTTCAAAAATAATCATGTCGATTGTTCGACGGGCTGCATGGCGACACAGGAAAGTCATGCCCAAATCATTGTGGGATGAATTAAATGGCATCAGAGACGCCTGCCGAAAAATAAACAGGCGTTCAAAAGTAGGCGTTAAACGACTACTTGCTCTGAATATGGGCTTCGATATTATTATGGCAACGGCCTACGACCCAGAGTCTTATCTATTCCAAAGACTCGGCATCAAACATGACGAACTACGGACCGATCATATCGGCTGTAATGGATTTGCTGTTTTTAACAATGCAACAGCTGATGGCAAACACTATATGGGTCGGGACTTCATGTTTCCAACGGGAGGGGTCTTTCAGGATGTTGCTTGTATGGTTGTGTATAACCCAAGAGATACAGATACGGTAGATGGTAAAACGCGTCACAGATTGCCTACACTCTGCATGACCGCTCCCGGCTTTGTTGGATGTATTGCAGCGCTAAATGAGAATGGTATTGGCATAGGTGTTGACATGCTGCCGGCTGCAAATAACAATATCAAGAAGCCAGGGGTCAATTCATTGCTTCTCGTCAGGCATACGGCCGACTTTGCAGCGTCTGCAGAAGATGCTGTAGAAATCATGACGGAAGCACCTCGAGGAGTTAGCTGGCTCTATTTGATTGGAGATGGTAAACACAACAAAGCTGTTGTATTGGAAGCCGGCATGAATACCGACAATTTTGATCCATTTGAGTACCCGGACAAGAAATTATTCGAGCAGGGTTTACTGCCATCAAAAGAGTTCTATGAACAACATGCCCCTGAAAAACCAGATAAAGGACTTGTTGCCAGATGGAGCACCTACAAATACCCGGAAGTATTCCTGACCGCTAACCCCAAGTTGTTCAGTGATTTTGGAAAAACATTTAAACCAGAAATGATGGGCGAGACAGCCTTTCTCAATCCAGGCTTTAAGTCAGGATCTTATTCAGAAGAAACGGAGGAAGGACTCGCCACCAACAACAATCCGAAAGCTTACTACTACGCACCGCAAAGAGAATCAAAGGATGACGTTATTCTGGTAACCAACATGGCCATTACGCCCACAATGCGGCTTCCTGGTATGCACAAAGACACCGTAAAGATTGCCGGCAAAGATGCGATAAGCCAAAGCCAATGGCGTTATGATGCGCTAAACAATGAATTGCTCTGCAATTACGGCACCATTAGCAAAGAAAAGGCATGGGACCTTATCAACTTCCTTCGCCCGAACCACAACGGTCCGTATGAAAAATTCTATGGGCACGGCCGTACAACAACCAAAGAAATTGACGAGATTGTTGTGCATGGCAGCACATCCTTACTCAATCTAACGGATAAAACGATGAAGAGTATTTACGGCTACTTCGGAGACGAATCCGTGGAAATGAGCTTGCTTTCTTATCTCGATTAGTCCGGGCATCCCGGATAGATCCTATTGGCGTCAAGGAAATCGTTACTCTTAGGATGAGAATTAGCTCTGCAGCCTTTATTAACTGCAGCTTTTATTAACTGCAGCCGTCATCTCTGCGAAGGCAGAGATCCAGTATTAAGGGCCATTATCGTTGGCTTTTCTGGATTCCTGCCTTCGCAGGAATGACGGCAAAGTGAGTCGGATCGTTACAGAAATAATCCTAGTAGATATTTCTATTGAATATAAGCGCCTCATCCTTGACGCCTATGTGCGACGACAGAGATGTCTTTCGAGTTTTATGTTCAAGGTGCAGGATTATTCTAAACGCGAATCAGATGGTGAAATTCCTAATCGACTTGTAGATCTGTCTCCGAGCAGTCTTCCCACACCTGATTCGCATTATAAACCAAGTTCAATTACTGCTGGCGCCTAGAAAAACTCTGCATTAAACCCATCCCATAACAACTTGATGCCTGTAATGAAAAGAAACAGGTAACACAGTGGATAAAACCAATGCTCATTTACCACTTTGTGCAACTTTAACCCGAGCCAGACTCCCAGAGGGGCAAGCGGACTCAACATGAGTGATATCATCATGTTTTCGCCGTTGAGCTGGCCCAGCAAGGAGTAGGGCACGAGCTTTACGAAATTCAGGGTAGTAAACAACACGACCATCGTCCCCACAAAAACGGATTTGTCCAGTCGCTGAGGTAAGAGAAAAACGTTTGCCGGCGGGCCGCCGGCGTGGACACCAAAACTCACAAATCCTGCGATCAATCCCCAGAAGGATCCGCGTACCGGATCTGGTTTCACTACTTCATTCTCAGTTTTCTTCTTGAAGAAATTAAAGGTAAAGATGATGGCTATGAGGCCAATGATGATGCGGATATACCCATCGCTCAAGAATCGAAAAGTGAATGTCCCGATGAGTACACCAATCAGGCCGGCGGGTAACAAGATTTTGATATTTGTTCGATCCCAGGAATGCCGATAATGCCAGATGTTCATTAGATCCATCAGACATAAAACCGGGAGCAATATTGCTGCGGCCTGAACTGGTGAAATAACGAGCGCCATCAGTGGTACGGAAAGGACACCCAGTCCGCCACCAAATCCACTTTTAGCAATGCCGGCAATCAGCAATGCAAGAATTGCCAATCCATAAAACAATAATCCCTCAGTCACTCCAATCCTCGATCTGTCCAAACAGCCAGTACATTCCCACACGGATCAGCAAAGTGAAATCTGCGGCCGCCTGGAAAAGAAAATGTTTCTTTCACTATCGTTCCCCCATGTGTTGTGATGGATTGCTCAACTGCTTCCAGGTCCAGCGCATACATAATCACAAGTGGGAGTCCTGTTGAAACGGCATCACCTTGCCAAAACCCGCCTGTCATGCGTCCGTCATTAAATGCAGTATATTCCGGGCCATAATCTTCGAAGACCCAACCAAAGACATCACCATAAAACTGTTTTACCGCCATTAAGTCTGCCGCAGCAAACTCAACGTAATCCAGTCGTTTATCGTGTTCAGGTTGACTCATGCTGGGTTCTGGGTTCTGGGTTCTGGGTTCTGGGTTCTGGGTTCTGGGTTCTGGGTTCTGGGTTCTGGGTTAATGTAAATTGTATGTATACAAAAACCTAGGGCCTTGATAGCTCTGCTGTTTTATTGACAATGAAGCAGCATGACAAAGAACAAGTGTACGTTAAAAAATAGTGCATACAAAAAAAACCTGCTCCAATGAAGAAACAGGCTTTTTGGCGAATTAGATCGCCTTCCACTCTTAGCATACAAAAGGTAAGTAACCTGGCGTCTCAGAAATAGGGGGAAAACCTCTGAAAGAAAGTGGGAAATTTCCCGACAAACTACATCTTCAGTTTTTTGAGTTCTTCTGGGTCCATTTTCAACAAACCCTGCTTTTTAAAATAGATCATTGTAGTCTCAACAGTACCATGGCGCATACGTTCTCGCACTTCATCTACACTCATTCCGCTGTTTAACCACACGAGGGCAGCTGTATGAGTGAGGCTATGCGGAGTAACACCTGGCCTCTTAATTCCTGCATCAGTCAGATGTAAATTGATGCGGCTACGTACGGAACGCGTATTGAGTCGCTTGCCTTCTGACCGATGGCCATGTGAAACAAATAGAGGATCATCCGGCACCACGCGCTTCCGCGTGTCAAGGTATTCTTGCACCTTCTCCATAACAGGAGCATCGACCGGGACCTGCTGATCCTTCACCGTGCGGCCTTTCCCTTGAATACGCAGGTACCACCCCATTAATGTCTGCTCCAAATCCTGTACATTTGCACGAATGATTTCTATTTCACTCAGGCCAGCATACAACATCAGATAAATAATCGCCTGATCGCGTAGTCCAATTTGATTGACAGGTCGAATCTGATTTAACAGCGCGTCTACGTCTGCCTCGGTCAATACAGCACGCGAATGGGAGCTTGGGCGCCGGTTGCCTTTAACCGATCGGGCAGGATTATCTGCGAGCATACCAATATCAACGAGGTATTGGCAAAAACGTCGGATGGCAGTGAGATACGTGGATACTGAGACCTGATGCAGGCCTCGCTCTTCCATCAAATACTTTTTGTACGCTTCAATGTCTTCTGTTGTAAAGCGAAATGTATTTTTACGCGCAGAAAACCAACGCTCAAACTCATTCAGTGACCGCCTGTACGTGCCGGCAGTTTCCGGGCTTTTTTCCTTAAGATATTCCTTGACAAAATCTTCGATCCGCCGATTTAACTCGCTGACGGATAAAGATAGCGTCGATTCTACGTCCGGCTTCTCCATACCTGGGTTGCTCATAAAAATGGATCTATAATCCAAAAATTGCCCAGCCCCATACGGAGTCTTTACCTATACATTAAAACTGGTACAAATCTAAAAATCGCAGGGTCGGGCAAACCTTAGTCATAAAACAACCCAATCCACATGACTTTGTCAATAACGGATTTAAGAAAAATAACGGAAATTCAAAATAAAATTGTATCGCACGCCCTAAAGCGTTGCATTCGGCTCATACGACTCCAGTATGGAAACGTATTTACTCAAGAACGAGGATGCCATCGCGCCGTCAATGATTCGATGGTCATAAGACAGCGATACATACATGATCTGCCGAATAGCAATTACGTCACCCATTTCCGGGTCTTCAATCACAACGGGGCGTTTTTTGATCGTTCCAGTAGCCAAAATGGCAACCTGCGGTTGGTTGATAATAGGCGTTCCCATCATACTACCAATAGACCCTACATTGGTAACCGTAAAGGTCCCCCCTTGCAGATCATCAGGTTGTAGCTTTTTGGTTCTTGCGCGTGTTGCGAGATCAGCTGATGCGTGTGCTATACCAGCAAGATTCAACTGGCCGGCATTTCTAATTACGGGCACAACCAATCTTGAAGCATCAATGGCAACGGCAATTCCGATGTGAAAATCTTTCTTAACAATGATGTTTGTCCCTTCCACCGACGAATTCACAATCGGGTGCTCTCTCAAAGACTCTACAGCGGCTGCCACAAGGAAAGGCGTATAAGTTAGTTTAGTACCTTCACGCTCCAAAAACGCAGCTTTGTTACGCTCTCTAACCTTCACAAGGTTTGTGACATCAATTTCAGCGAACGAAGTAACGTGCGCAGATGTTGATTTTGAACGCACCATATGCTCAGCGATAATCTGACGCATACGGTCCATTTTCACGACTTCTGATCGCGCACCCGAAATCAAAGCAGATCCTGATTGAATCGTTTGTGCTACAGGTTTTGGGGCAGCAGGCGTCTTAGGTGCCGACTTGCGCTGCGCAATGTAGGTGAGGATGTCTTGTTTTGTAATCCGTCCTTCACGACCAGACCCCGCCACATTTGCCAGATCATTTACCGACATACCTTCCTTGGCTGCTATCGAGCGAACCAGAGGTGAGAAAAATTGTCCATCAGGGCCACGACGAGGAATACTGCCAACAGGTTCTCCTTCAGGCACAACCAATGCACCATCTCCAGCCGGCGCAGATTTAACCTGCTCGGACGGGACAACAATAGAAGGTGTTTCCACAGGAGCAGGACTTGCAGCAGGTGCCACCGGTGCAGGAGGTGCAGGAGCCGGCGCGCTCGCCATAGCACCTGACGCAATAATGGCAATTTCGGTACCTACGTCTACTGTATCTCCTTCCGGGACCAGAATTTCTAAAAGAATACCTGCAGCAGGAGAAGGCACTTCGGTATCTACCTTGTCTGTACCGATCTCCAGCAGCGTTTCGTCTAACTCAATCGATTCACCGAGTTGTTTGTGCCAGGTAATAACCGTCCCTTCGGTTATACTTTCACCCATTTTAGGCATCACAACAACAACCTTTTCTCCACCGGTGCTAACTGGTGGCGCAGGTGGTGTCGGCGCAGCCGGGGCTGGGACTGCTGCTTCTTTAACAGCTTCTGCAGGCGCAGGGGCTGCAGCAGGCGGTGCACTATCAGCAGTCACTGGTACCGCGGCATTTACGTCGGTTTCCAGCAGCGCTATCGTAACACCCACATCGACCGTTTCGCCCTCGGGCACGAGAATCTCAAGCAACACGCCGGCTGCAGGGGAAGGGACTTCCGTATCTACTTTGTCCGTTCCTATTTCAAGAATCGTTTCGTCCAGTTCTATCTTATCACCGGGCTTTTTATACCAGGTGATAACAGTCCCCTCGGTAATACTCTCGCCCATCTTGGGCATTGTTACTTCTATTTTCGCCATAACAGCTATTTATCTAGAGCCGACATGAATACGTTGCTACAAAACACATCAAGTAAAAACTATACCAAAAGATGGTCAAGAGATCCCATTTCCGGTGCAAACTTGCCTGGATAATTACAGACAAGTTATTGTACGCTGCTCTTAAATGTCTATGTCCCAAGGAATATCCATCTAAATCAAAGAAAGATGGATTACCTACAAAGAACTACCCACACTTCAGAAGCTTTTCTGTTTCATACCATCCCCTCGTTCGCCTCGATTCATAAAAACTTGTTGTTCTCTTAAAAAAGCGCTTTCCCTCTAACCCCGACTGTTTCCCTCTGCATGCTAAATGATTCGTATTTGACATAGAGAAAAGGACACTGAAAATGCATGCTACGTAGCGACACAGATACACGAAGACTTTATCTATGACGCGTTTCCGATTTAGCGTTTAAATACACGATTACATGAAATAACACTTAGCAAAAGTCATTCAAACAATTTAGACAGCCAGGATGCCAACTTTTCAGGTGTATCAGATTGCTCGATAGACAGTCGTTCCAAATGATTACGTGTTCGATAAGCTTTTTCAACAAACTTGAACAACCGGCTGCTGTCCTTACGATCTAGAATCTCTCCGTTCTGATCCACTGGATTCAAGATTAACAGTGAACGCGGAGCAAGTATCATTTCCAGATCCGGTAAATCATATTGATCTAATGCACCCACGACCGTGTAAGGCATGTACTTTGGACTATAATACTTGTTTAAAACAAGACTTCGCGTTGTTGCCAAAGGCTCTACTAGCGCTATGCCTTGAATAGCATTATCAAACACCGCTGCGTGCAGCAGGACAGTGCCTAACTTTTCATATGCGACACCAGCAATTTTCTGTGCATCAAAATCATCACGTTCATTTATATAGCTGACTAATCTGCTCAGATCACTGGATTGAATTCCAACAATACTTTTATCGACAAGAATTGAAGCAAACCAGGTATTCAGGTCTGTCTGCTGGATGTAAGCATCTCCCTGTAGATCGCCACCCACTAATTCACCCGTGCCCAGTATATCCATTGCAACTACAGCAAAGCCCATATCCACGTAAGACTCATAAACACCCTGAGCTTCCGTACCAAAGCGCTTGCCTTTGGGGTGTAGTGCAATCAGAACAGGATGCGGTCCTTCTTTATCGGGCAACAGGACAAGAAAAGGCAAGACATAATCGCCGCTGCCTTCCAAGAAGTGTTTTTCGACACGATAGCCCTCACGTTGATACTGTCCTGCAAAAACCGAAGCCACAGGATCTGTCACGGCTTGATACCCGGAATAGGCCCGAGCGCTTTGTTTTACTTTTTCATAATAGTCTTCTGTTTGCTCCAGAGAACCATTGAGCATATTCGTTTTAGCAGCATCTTTAGCCAACAAACTAAACACAGTGGCTCCATTAAACGAGCTGACTACTTGCCCAGTTTGAGTAACTTGTAATTCTTCGTCGCCAAGCAATGGGAAATTGGTATCGTTTGCATTGCCTTTTACATGAAAGGTATTCATAAAGAAGTGATACATGGCTTCCCTATTTCTTTGCGTTGAGGCGTGCCCGGCGTCATCTTCAACCATCTGCAAGGCATCTTCCGCTCCCAGTGCCTTATAGGCTTTTTTTACTTCAGCAAAAGTTTCTCTTGCGCCCTGGATACTAAAAAAATCGCGGGTGGTTGTGATCATGAGTGCCGGCAGAGGTGCCCTTACAGACAACAAATCACCATGATTGATACCTGCACGAATGCCATGGTATAAATTCTGTTCAGCATCTTGAGGCCCACGAGACATCAACAGGCGTTCGAAACTTGTAATGTATGCTTCAGGGGCGGCCGCAGCTACACGTTCATCAAAAGCAGCTATATAGGCCGTTTGCGTCCCTCCACCAGATCGCCCTGTAACCCCGATGCGCTGCGAATCCACTTCAGGTCGGCTTACAAGGTAGTCGATGCTTCGTATTCCATCCCATATCATGTAATTGGCGAGGGACTGGCCTAGCATGAAGAGCTGCGCACCAGCATAAGAGTGCTGTTTTGTTGCTCCCCCAAGAACAAAACTCCCATCATCTGGCCTTAATTGATCGGCAAGATAGTCCTGTCTCTCTCCTTGACCGAACGGATCAAACGCAAGTACAACAAATCCCTTGTGCACCAAATTCAGTATCATGCGTTGGTATGTATCACTTCTAAATCCATCTTCGGTGTGGCCACTACAGAATAATATCCCGGGTGCCTGTGCAGTCAGGTTATTTGGAATAAACAGTGCTGCTGTTACATAAAATTCGGGGCGTGATTCGTAGATAATTTTTTCAACACGGTAGTTTTCTTTTTCGACCACACCCGTAATGATCGGATTGAGTGGAGTTCTTTCGGGGAAAGGTCCTACAATTTTATCAAGAGTTGATTTGAGACCGTCTTTATAGGCTAACCAGTCATTTTCAGTATGCAACTGAGAGATGGTCTGCCGGCGCTTTGCTAATAATGCCTGCGCCTCCTTCTCAAGGACTCTATACAGACTATTTTCTCCCGCTTGATATACCTGCCAATCATCCAGCACCGTTAAGTCTTCCTGGACGGGCTGGTTTACCTGGGCCATAAGCTCGGCGGGGTGTATCCAGGCTATTGATATAAACAAAAGCAGGTAAATAACTTGTCTGGATCTAGACCGATGGGTATTTAACACAAGCTGGGTGCTTTTATTGGATGTTGTCTGCAAAACTGCCAGTGATTTCTTGGTGGTTCACATGCGTATGTACTCACCTAATGACTACATCCCAACCTCTAATGCGAATCAGGGGTTGAATTGATTTTTCTCAACCAATACTGAAGGTTATTCATCGTTGGACTGGCCTCATGGACCTTGGTAATTGCCTCATTTATGAAGCGAATTGCATCCTCATTATTGCCAGAGAAATGATGTGCCAAGGCCAACACAACGAGATTATGCATCGAATCGGGACTATCGTCATAAGCCTTTTGTGCGTGGGTCAATCCAGCGACTTTGTCAAAAGGAGCGCTGTAACAATCGTACATTACCGTTCTAATTTTCCACTGCTCTCTGCAATTTAGCAGTGCCATCGCGTAGAATCTGTCGTTGGCTGCCCTTGTACGCTCTCCCTGTGTTGAAGCAAATGCTGCAGTCCGCATCCGTTTTTCTACCGCATCTGCCTGCTGTGTTTTCCCCTGAAGCCGGTACACTCGACCAAGCTCCCATAATACCGTTGGCAAATCAAAGCGCGTGGAGATTTCTTCGTATACAGATAATGCTTCCAGGAACGAATGCTCTGCCTCATCGAGACGACCTAACGCTACTTGTGCAAGGCCGGCGTAATAAAAAGTATTTGCGACATTTGTCCGGCTGCCATTTTGCTCCCAGATCGGCCTGGTCCATTTTGCCTTCTCTTCAATCTCTGTCCAGCGCTCCTGTGGAATATACAGCTGAATCAACCGCGCATGCGCAAACACCATATCTTCGACATCAGCCCCGTATTTCTTTTCCAATAATCTGGCAGCTCGCTCCAAAGCATCTTCCGCTTCTTTTAAATGACCTGTTGACTGGAGAAAAGAAGCAGTGGTAATAAACAGACTAGGATTCGCATCGGAGTTGATAATCTCTTCATCAGAAACACCCCACATCCGGTTAAATGCATTGATGGTCTCGGCAGATCTGAAATCTTTTTGATACTCCATCCTGTACAGGCCGTAGAGCGGCTCCATCATCAACCCGCTTTCCGGGCCATAATTTGATTCAATGATCGCAGCAGAGCGCGCATAATAGCCGGCGGCCGTTTCGTAGTCTTTATTCCAATCACGATACCACCCTCCCAGCTTGTACAGCATTTTGTGGAGCCTTGGATCGTCAACACCATAGGCCTCTGTCCATATATCAAGAGCCTTTTTACCAGCATCGATGGCCTGCTCATATTCAGCCGGATCTTCCTGCATCAATCTGTCCATCGTAAAAACGGCGATCGAAGCCCAGTCTTCAGCAACCTCGGGATGCGCCGGCCCAAGTTGCTCTTCATGGATGGCTCTTGCTTCATGCAGCAGCGACAGGATTTCTTCTCGTTGATCAGGCATGATCGCCCCAAAATGGCCGGAAAGCGTTGTGGCCAACGCCCGCATACTCTCGGCAACATCAGCATGATCATCCCCCAGCGTCGCTTTCCTCAGATCTATTGCCTCACGCAACAGGTCCATCGACTCATCTTCCAATCCTAATTCCCAGTACACCTTGCCCATGGTGTGCAACAGCTTGGCTCTCACATTTGGTTGATCTTTCAACTCAACTTCAATGCGCTCCGCCCCCTGGTCAAGTATTTCGCGCGCTGTAATAGAATTGCCGCGTGCTACACCAGGATCAGAAACTTCAAACAACTGGACCAGGAAATCGGAGACGCTTTGCGACGTCAGTGCTTCCTGCTGTGCAACTTGCTCAGCCTTTTGAGCCCGCACCAAACCGACCGTGGCTGCAGCGATACCTCCAATCAATGCAAAGAAAACGAGTAAACCTGCAACAACAACCGTTTGATTTCTACGGATAAACTTTTGCG
>JBGCEN010000400.1:0-12162 GCA_045106435.1 Rhodothermales bacterium | reverse complement strand
TAAATCACCCGCTTTGCTTTTGCCGGCAGATGGAGGCCAGGGAGTGCACTTGACGCGCTGTTTAATCCGCCGGCAGCTCCACCCGAGAAACAGCCGGGCAGCAAGGAAGCCAGAGCCGCACCGCCAATTCCCAAACCGGTTTTCGACAAAAAATGCCGGCGATTGATGTTCAATGCCGCCTCCTGCTCAGGTGGAGAAAACGCTATGGGCTTGTCTATTTTTTTCATTGCAACAATCTGCTTAGGTAATTTCGTGCATCGTGGGGAAATTCGTGAATCTACCCTACGAACGCATTTTGGCTTCATCCATGTTGAATAACGTATTGACCACTACAGTTAGGGCAGCGAGCTCGGCCGTATCCAGTCTTTCATCAACGCTACTCGATCCTACACCAAGGAGTGCCTGCGCGCTTTCAATATCTTCCTGAAAACGGTTCAGCTCTTCGTTATAAAGCGAGGTCAACAAGCGCAGCTCTGTCCGATCTGGTTGCCGGCTCGTTGTAAGTCGGAAGGCTCTCTGCAAACGATCGGCTAGCTCTGTATTTGCCTGCATGGTGCCTTCAGCCAGTTTTCTGGAGGCCTCTATCATTTGCGGATCATTCAAAAGGACCAACGACTGCAAAGGCGTGCTTGTTGTCTGGCGCTTGACAACGCATACCGTTCGCTCTGCGGCATCAAACGTTAACATTGCCGGTGGAGGAATTGTCCGCTTCCAATAAGAATATAAGCTCCTCCGGTACAGGTCTGGCCCCTCACTGGGTCGATACTTGTTTTCGCCAATCTGGTTCGCCAACTCTTTCCATACACCTGGCGGCTGATACGGTTTGACCCAGTGTCCTCCGACTTTATCCACGAGTAGGCCGCTGATCGTCAGGGCATTGTCCCGCACCATTTCAGCGGAGAAGCGTTGCGCCGGCCCCCTGGCCAACAGCAAGTTAGCTGGGTCCATTGCTTGCAGTTTGGGGGTAATTTTGGCTGCCTGCCGGTAGGTTGAAGAAAGCACGATGTATTTCATCATCGACTTAACATCCCAACCGCTCTCTTGAAATTCTACAGCCAACCAATCAAGCATCTCAGGATGTGTAGGCAAGGCCCCCTGGCTGCCAAAGTCTTCCGGTGTTGAGACAATCCCGCGGCCAAAGAGCAACGCCCAGAAACGATTCACGGCCACGCGCGCAGTGAGCGGATTTTCTTCATTGGTAAGCCACTGCGCCAAACCCAATCTGTTTTGTGGGTAATCATCCGAGAAAGGCAATATCGCTGCAGGTGTTCCTGCCCCTACCTCTTCTCCGTATGCATCATAAGCACCCCGAGCCAGCACGTAGGAAACACGTGGTTCTTCCATCTCCTCCATCACCATCACATACGGTACTTCAAGATGAATCGCGCGCAGACTATCCAGCGTTTGCCGTGCCGCAACTACTTGTGCCTGGAAACTCAGATACAAAGGATAAAGTATTTCTTCCTGCGCTTTTGTTCGCTCTCCACCTGTAAGATTTGTCAGGTATGACCTTGTATCCTCTCCCGCCAGAAACCGAACTTCAGCTTCGGATAATGCGCGGTCATAGATCTTTATATCATCTATTTTTCCGTTTTCAAAACCCTGCAGCCCTCCGTTTCCTGTGTTGCGGGTTGTCCAGTTTCCTGCAAGAAAATCATTCCCGTTTAACAGACTCCTTCTCGCCAAACTATCTCGATCAATCACAAATTCCTGACGCGATCCATCGACAAACAAGTTGAGCCCTCCTGCTTTACCCGATCCATCATAGGTCATAAAGATGTGCGCCCATGTATCAGCCGGCACCGTCTTCTTCGAGACAACCTCTATTCGCTCTGAACTCTGGTTATGAATAAGACTGGCTTTCAGCTTGCCATCAGGCGTAAGCGCCAGCTGATATCCCCCTCGTTTCTGCTCTTCATTGCGCTTTAAGAGAATTGCAGCATCCTTTTTGTTGGTGCCATCGTGTGCAATCCATGCGCCGAGAGAAAACCGGTCTGCATGGTCAAAATCACCAACATCTCCCAAATTGATATAGTTTTCGCCGTCAAACTGGATGGCCTTGTCAACCTGTCCATCCACTAAAACAGGATCTGCCACTACATTGAGTAACCGCGTATTAATTTTACCTATACGCTGGGGGTTTGCCTCATCGGACGTTTCTCCGTTAACAAGCCTGTCAAATGTATAGTAAGAGATCAGTCCTTCGTTGGTGGTCGCAGATAAGTCAAGCGTAGGCCATTCATTTGCCAGCCAACTTTCAAAAGCAGCATCAGGCGTACCTGAAAGTAATTGGTCGTATGCCTCGGTTGCAGACGCTGTTTTTTGGGCCAGCGCCTCTATATCAGCCTCAAAAGAGGCGTCTTCCATGAGCATGTTTGGCTTGGGTGCCAAATCGAAATAGTTGATCTGCCCACGCTCATCAATACCATTAAAGAAGGAAAACAGTTGATAATATTCCTTCTGTGTAACCGGGTCGTATTTGTGATCATGACAACGGGCACACTCAGCCGTTAACCCCAGCATTGCGGTCGCCATTGTATTTGTGCGGTCTGCTACATACTCGGTCACGTACTCTTCGTTTACAACGCCGCCTTCCTGTGTTACGCCATGGTTTCTGTTGAATCCTGTAGCCAGCTTTTGCTCGTAAGATGCATCTGGAAGCAAGTCGCCGGCCAACTGCCATGTCAAAAACTGATCGTAGGATAAGTTCTGATTGAATGCATCAATCACCCAATCCCGCCAGGGCCACATGGTGCGTGGGCGATCATCTTGATACCCGTGGGAGTCAGCATAACGCGATGCATCGAGCCAAACAGATGCCATGCGTTCGCCAAAGGCTGAAGAGGCCAATAAATCGTCGACGATGGCCTCATAGGCCGTGTCCGACGGGTCAGCAAGAAAGGCGTCCAGTGCTTCAAGGGTAGGGGGTAAACCGGTAAGATCCAGGGTTACCCGCCGAAGCCATTTTTCTCTGGATTCTTCAGGCGCCGGCTTTAATCCCTGTTGCTCCAGTTTTTTCAATACAAAAAAGTCCATCTCACTGCGCGCCCACGTTTCATCATTGACGCTCGGCAGCGGGGCTTTTTGAGGTGGGACAAAGGACCAATGCGTCTTCCACTCAGCGCCTTGCGCAATCCACTTTTCTATGATCTGCTTCTCCGTGTCCGAAAGAAATAGCTTGGAGTCAGGGTGCGGCATGCGCTCCTCTGGATCCGGATGATTGATTCGCGCTATTACTTCGCTTTCTTCCGGTGCCCCCGGCACAATTGAATACCGCGTGGGGTCCTCTTTTAATGATGCAAAGGCCCCTTCCTGAGTATCCAGCCTGAGATCCGCTTCACGTGTTTGCTCATCCGGACCATGGCATTTAAAACAACGATCGGACAATATCGGCTTCACGTGAAAATTAAAGTCGACCGTATCAGGTACAACATCGGCTGTAAATTCTGATTGGGGTGCCTTGCACGCAGACAAAACAAAGGATGCAGCAACGACTGCACCGATAAAAACGAATAACATTTTGGAAGCAAAAGGCTGACGCATCCTTCTCATATAAACAAGTTAACGTATGGGTACTCGAATATAGGAGATGGCAGGATTACATTCAGGGCCAAAACGATCTGAATTACGCAGCCAGTGTAAATACTTCTTCCATCATGGCCCACTTCTCCCCTTCTTTTGCGTCTGAGACAGGCTCCTGGAAGGTTGTCATCAAATCTTCCCACTCCTGACACTTTGGATCAAGCGTCAGATATTTTGGAAAATCAATTTCCGGATCAAAATCATCACCCACTTCTGCCAGCATGAACAATCGCCGGCCCAATAACCAGATCTTCATCTGCTCAACGCCTACTTCCTGCAAAGCCTTTGTGACTTCAGGCCATGCATTCGCATGATAAGACTTGTACGCTGCGATTACTTCCGGATCGTCTTTGAGGTTGAGTGTTAGCGCCAGCTGTTTCATTGGAGTTCTTCGGTCTTTGGTTACCCAGCCTGGTGTATGACAATTAACTATTGCCGGATAAGTTGTTGACAGGAAGAATTTATGTTCATCCCATTATCTTCTCCGCATCGCTTTCTGCCAGTCAGTACTAACTTGCCAAAGTACCAGGTGGTATACGCCTACGTACCTAAAGCAATTTATGCTGACTGAGTGAGGGATGGATAAAAACCAATAATATCCCTTCGACGGCTGATGACTTAAAATACACCCGCTTAGCACAACAAACCCGTTTTCCTCTAGATATCAAACCGGGTTGTAAAAGGAGTCCAAACAAAATAATAAGTCGACTTACAGACCTACTGGCTCACAAATTTTCCGTCTCACCAACTCCCCTAAAATCTATCGTCCAATCCTCGTTCCCCATGCCGCCGATGTAATCAGCCGGCTCAAACCAGTCGAGAGCCGCTGCGGCTGGATCCGCTGGAATGGCAAGACCTTCACTGGATAACATGAAATTGGGGTTCTCGGTATTAAAAGGATCAACGAGAATACTGGCAGTCCCTATCACATTTCCCTCCACATCATTAAGGAAGAGTGCATTTTCTCCACAGCGATCTGTGAAATCGCGATCGTTGTTAAAAAAGTAGGTATTGCGGAGTGAAATGCTGCCATCTTGAATAAACTCACAAGATTCTTTGTCGTTAATCCAGAATCCTTTTTGCCGATGGTTAATCACAATTCCATTCACAAGCTTCGCCCCCGTCCCAAGCGTTAGCTCAATCCCTTCGCGCCCTGTATCATTATTGGGCGGCCCCAACAGGGTGAAATTGTAAATTACAGGATTCGAGCGAGGTACAACATCCAGGATACTGGTACTGTCTGCCTCCGAAATATTGGCACCGTACACCCCAGAGTCTGCCCGACTCTCACATTGCTGAGAGATCCAGAACTGCCCTCGTCCCTGCCATCCGTCATGCCATGCAAAACTATTTTCGGCGATACAGGTGGAGAGTGCGTAGCGTAGATCAACGGTCCCTCCGACAAAAGTAAATCCATTGTACTCGCTTTCACGCGCGTACACATGCTCAACGACCGTTCGATTTCCCACGCCATGAAATGCAAAACTGCTGGGATAGTGTTGTGCAGATTCAACCACAACGGCGCCGGCGTATTCTACAATCACATATTTTAACACCCCACTGCTGTCAGCAGAATTTGCCCCGCAGTATGCACCCGTCAGTGTAGGGGGCTCAGAATCTACACCAGTATTACAAGGAGCATCTCCGTTAATAACAATACCACTCCAATCACCAATTCTTTCGTTTTCAGTAGTGAATCGAATCGGCTGATCTGCTTCTCCTTCAGCGACAAGAAATGCACCTTTAGACACAATCAGTGCAGAACAAGAGCCAATTTCGCCCTCTGTACACCCTTCATGTTCAACGATAATTTCTGTACCGGGCTCAATAACCAGAGACACACCTGGTTTGACAACCGTATATCCACTCATGTAGTACGGAGAAAGACGCTGTAACAACGTGATGTCTTCGTTTATCTCCGAAGGCATTATCGAAAGGGGGTCTTCAGGAAAACTATTTGCATCACAACTGGAAAGCAGAAGGGTTAAAGGTACCACAGATAACAGGTAAGCTATAAAATTTCGCAACATCATTCTCCTCCTATAGCTTTACACAAAGATTCATTCCGCCCGGATGTTTGCTACAATCCAGCTGAAACCCACCGTTAATTCGTGCACGAACACGTGGTGAGAAGAAAAGCGTGCTGATGGCATGCGCTGCCGCGGTGGCAACTGATACAGTCAATGCCCTGTTAAAAACATCATCAGCCTTCCCTCTTTCCGCTTGCCACAGATCATATTCGTCGCCATTTAACGTAGTAACAAAAGTATCTCTGGCATTTAATGCAGCACTTTTGTGGGCAAAGAACCGGAACCATAGCGCTGTTGCATACCCAGTTGCAGCCATCAAAATAACTGGCTCGGCAACGCCTAGTGCACTGGCCAACAGGCGCCGGCTATTCCCGCACGAAGAGGCATATCGATTTCGATGTACCACCTGATAAAATCCAGGTATCAGCGCTGCCAGGTAGCGCGGCCGCTTCAATTGAACAACAACCTCGTTTGTGAGATATGCAGTCTCGTATCCATTGACGAGGAAACGATGCTTACCCAACCCTAAAGAGGCTTCATAAACCAGTTTCCGACCGTCATCGATGGTAGGTCGGTGAGGCGTTAGCTCCTGTCCGTTATATTGAAAAGAATACCCGGAAATGTCTTTGCCCGGCTGATTCCAAGCAAGCGTCATCTTTTTCTGCTTTGCGTCAACAACAGAGCAAAGAGAAAAACCCTGTGCCCAAACAGTATCCACAGAAGCAAAAAGGAGCCAAAACGAGCAAAAACAGAGGAATGGTAAAGAAACGTAGCCTCTCATTTATTTTGGAAGTACCGTGATTCAAAAAGGTCGTAGATGGGCAGATTTAGTATAAGAAGTGTCGTTTCAACAACCCCATGACTCTGAATTCCAACCCGGGTACTTTGCAGCTTGAGATGCGGGTATTTGATCAAATACCGGGAATCAACTTCTTACTTTCGATCTAGTAAACTGACAAAATTTTAAACCGTCATTCTGGACCTGTCGAAGGATCTAACGAATCACAGCACACTACTACAAATCCTTGACTAAATATTTGTGCTTGTACTTAGTCTAGTACTCTGTCAGGGAAATAAATGGAGTATCAGATTTTCAGGGTACGAAGCGTATGAGCGTACGATGGGTACGAAAAAGTCTTCTTTTCTTCTTTCGTACTTATCGTACGCTTTGTACTCCTCGTACCTATGAACCTCAATACTCTATTAACTTTGCTGAAGCTGTTTAAATACTAACTTGACACTACAATCGTACTTTTTCAGCGAATAAAATGTAGTCTTGCAGAATTCATTATAGGTAGAGCGTATGGGATAGGAAGACAAGGAGATAGATGGTTAATAAAAGGCTGCTTCCCCCTTGTGAATGAACTTGATCTGGTCTTGCACAGACTTGCACAGGCATATTGAAATGTGGGAATTAGATTGATTTCTCTCGTTCAATCAACCCGTTCAGACACGCATGAAGATCGCCTTAACCCTTATCCTCGTTCTACTCCCCACCTACGCCCTTTCCGCTCAAAATACAGCACGCAGTATCCCGATGACGCCGGCGTCGTGGACAGCTGCTCCTGAAAGAGCCGAGTTCATCACGCACCGTGGTGTACCCGCAGTAAAAGTAACACCTAGCCCAGAAGCCCTTTTCGCCAAGTCAGGCCAGGTTGTGCTGAACGATGTGCAATTTTCCGATGGTACCATCGAATTTGATGTTGAAATAACAGACTTCTTCCTCTCAGCGATTTACTTCCGCCATCAAGACACCGAAAATGCAGAGGTATTCTACCTTCGTACGTATCGGGCAGGCGACCCAACCGGCCCTGATGCCATACAATACACAACGCTAATCAAAGGCGTAGCTTTGTGGGATGTGCATCCTAAATACCAAACCGCTGCGATCATCCATAAAGAAGGATGGAATCACATCAAACTGGTTATTTCCGGCCAGCGCATGCACGTTTACGTCAATAACATGAGCGGTCCTACCATGGAAATCCCCCAACTGTTAGGCCCCTCAGGTACAGGAAGTATTGCTTTGGAAGGCGGGGGGATTTTTGCAAACCTGGTCATTAAGCCTGGCGCTACAGAAGGACTATCGCCTGAAGCTGGGTTCGATCCGATAAGTAAAGACATTCGGTATGTACACCAGTGGGAAATAACCGAACCATTTGCCTTACCACCGGGACGCGAACTTGTTAGTGCGATGCTGTTCAATGCATACAGCGACCACTATCCCACAGAAGACACACGCTGGCAACCTGTATCATCCGAGCGTGAAGCATTAATCAATATCAGCCGAAAGTACGGAAAAAGTGAGGATCGTCGCGCCGTCTGGTTAAAAAAGACGATACACTCAAACACTGAACAAATCCGACAGATGAATTTGGGATTCAGCGACGAAGTATGGGTATTGTTGAATGAAAGGCTCGTTTATGTAGGTAAAAATCTTTATTCACATCCGATCATGAAAGATCCGTTTGGCCAAATATCTATACACGACGCATCGTTTTCGTTGCCTCTGCAAGAAGGCGACAACACACTCCTGGTGGGCGTAGCCAATAGCCTCTTTGGATGGGCCATTTTAGCCCGACTGGAAAACCCGGATGGTGTGACGTTCAAGTAGCTGTACAAAGCTTTACTAGCCTAAAGCAGACACATTTCCGGACCCGGAAATTTCAGTATCAACAACAGGATTTCCTATATATCGAACGGATCCGCTTCCGTTGATTGTGGCTTTCAGTTCATCCTTGACATTTAAGACTGCAGAACCGCTACCTGATATTTCAATATCCGCTTTCTGGCTCATCAGGTCGCGCGCCTCAATGTCCCCAGAGCCGGCAATGTCAATATTCTGCTCGTCCACAACGCCAGATAAAAACAAGTCGCCCGATCCGGCAAAGTCCACATCCAGATTCGTCGCACTCAGTTCATTTATTTCGACATCACCGCTGCCCGCGAAGTCAACCGACAGGTTCGTCGTTGAAAGGGTGTTTATTTCTACCAGTCCAGAGCCGGCAAAGTCCAATTCATCTAATGACTTCACAACCAGCTGAATTGTAATTGTGCGCGTAGGATCTAAAGAAATATTGTCATCTGTCTCGATCCTCAAGCGGTTATTAACCACGTTGATCTTGATATGAGGAAGCAAATTTGTTTGGGCCGATAGACGAAGTGATTCTTCATCACCTTGTGCAATCGTGAGTTCGCCCGGAATGGCCATCAACACGTTGGCGAAGTCACTCACATCAATGTTTGAGGATTGTAATTCTCCAGTACCCTTAATACTGTCCGAGTTTACTCCTACAATACAGCCGTTCAATAACATGGCAGCTATAAAGAACAAAGACAAATGCGAGAACGATTTATTTGAGTATGATGTCATGATGTATACCATTGTAGATGACTTGGAAAATGTAGCTCTGTTTAAGACCTCTGATTAACAGACGTATTAAAAAGAACATTACCCCTACACCACATCTGGATATTCATCAATAAAGTTGAAGTCTGGCGCCCTACTTTTTGTCTTTAGGGTCTGTTTTATTGGGTAGGAACTTGGTCGATAAGCTGTAGCAATTTTATTCAAACCTTTCCACCTCCATGATGGAAATATGTGTAGCACTGCACAAAAGCCCCATCTGAATGCGGACAATAAAAAAAGAGAATGGATGTAAATCTTCTTTTTTCGTTACTTAAATAAGCGGACTGCCAGATCTTTATAGCTTCCTGGTACTTACGCCGCTGAGTTAACTCACGATGTTCTTCCTCATTCAGGTGGATATTGCGCTTTCATTACTACTACATCCCCATGAAAATTTATCGCCCACTCACTCTTTTATTTGCTTTCTGTATAACCATTACTCTTTTATCATCTAGTTGCCAACCCGCCGGCACCGCGTTTAATGCCTCCTGGCCAGATGACCTCAATCGAACCTGGGTCGGGCCAGATTTCTGGGCCAATCGCCTGCAAGACTGGCATATAGCCAATGGGCGCCTCGAGACGACACCCCAGGGTGCCGGCAAACCTTTGCGCACGCTGCACTTGTTGACACGGCGTATGGGAAGCCATGAAGGTAGTTTCAACATGCAGGTACACGCCGGCTGGCTTAACAATGAATCAGTATCTGAAGGAAGTGAAATTGGATTTCTTGTTGGGGCTGGTGGTATGCTGGACTATAGAGCAGCGGCACTTATACATCATAGCGGCGGCCCGGGAGCAGGGATCTTCGCGGGTATGAATAGTGAAGGCAGATTGTTCTTTAGAAACTTGAGCGAACACACAAGAGAAAACGAAGCCACCAATGTAGTCCAGTCTGAAGGTACTTTTGAGCGCCCCGCTGATGCACAACTTTCACTGGACCTAACAAAAGAGAACACCGGCTATACACTCACCCTTTCACTTCAAACCTCCGAAGGCAGCCCTGCCGAATCCATCAGTCACTTGTATTTATCAGCCGAAGATCTTGCAGGCAATGTTGCACTCGTTTCCAGCATGGACCGTGCATGGTTTAATGACTGGCAGGTTGATGGTACAAAACTCGAAAACCATCCGAATCGTAATGCCGGCCCTGTGTTAAATACGCAGTACACACTGGATCAAAATATACTGAAAATGACTGCGCAAATGATGCCAGTTGCCACTGATGATGCACAGCAGGTACGTTTGGAATTTCAAGAGAACGGTTCATGGCAAGAGGTTGCCACTTCAACAATCATAACACCGGGCTATACGGCACCTTTTCGTGTAGAGAACTGGGCCAAAACGGCGGACGTGCCCTACCGGGTATCCTACGATTACAAGACTGCAGATGGATCTTCTCGAATTTATGCTTTTGAAGGGACCATACGCAAAGATCCAATCGATCAGGAAACGGTTTCAGTAGCCGGCTTTACCGGTAATCACAATACAGCAAGAGGTATTGAGGGCGGCTTCTTCCGCTGGGAAGACCACATCTGGTTTCCACACAATGACATTGTCAATAACGTAAAACAGCAAGATGTCGATGTGCTCTTTTTCTCAGGAGACCAAGTGTATGAAGGCGCGAGTCCTACCTTTCCAGACCGGGCAAATGCGCATCTGGACTATCTGTACAAGTGGTATCTATGGGGATGGGCCTTCAAAGATATTACAAAGGATCGTCCTACGATTACCATTCCTGATGATCACGATGTGTATCAGGGCAATATCTGGGGCAATGGTGGGCCGGCGGTGGCTGTAGATCATATGGGGGGCTATGTTATGCCGGCGGACTGGGTGAAGATGATTGAGCGTACACAAACCAGCCATCTCCCAGATCCCTACGACCCCACCCCTATCCAACAAGGCATTGGCGTTTATTATTCTGACATGACCTACGGTCGCATTGGGTTTGCGATTTTGGAAGACCGCAAATTCAAATCAGGATGTGATGGACTCGTACCCGGACACGTAGGCCGGCCTGATCATTTTGCGCAAGAAAACTTTCACCCATCGATGGTCGATTTACCCGAACTGAACCTGCTTGGGGATCGACAGCTCACGTTTCTGGAAGACTGGGCGTCGAACTGGCGTGGTCAGGACATGAAGCTGGCAGTTTCCCAAACAGTTTTTGCCAATATGGCAACCCATCATGGGCCCAACCTGATGCGGTTGTTTGCGGATCTGGATTCAAATGGCTGGCCTAAAAAAGGAAGAGACAACGCCTTGCACGAACTGCGGCGGGGGTTTGCTTTTATGCTCGCCGGCGACCAGCATCTTTCTACCATTGTGCATCATGGCATCGAAAGCCACGATGATGCAGGCTACTCATTCTGTGTCCCTTCTATTGCTAATTTCTACCCACGTGGCTGGATGCCTGAAGGTGAAGGCGCAAACCGCCCCGCTGATGCGCCGGCGCATTATGGACAGCACAGCGACGCTTTTGGTAATTTTGTGACGGTGTATGGTGCAACAAATCCGACCGGACTGACCGGCATTTCTACAGGCGTACAGCCTCTTGACTTGCACGACAAAATGCCGGGGTATGGCATTGTGCGCTTTAACAAAAGTAATCGCACCATCACGATGGAAAACTGGCCAAGGTATGCGGATCCAATGATAGCAGACAAGGCAACCCAATACGAAGGGTGGCCTAAAACCATTGGCATGGAAGAAAACTATGGCAGAAAGGCTGTGGCATATCTACCTGAACTACAAATCAGCGGCATGGATAACGCCGTGGTGCAGGTTGTAGAAGACAGAACGCAAGAAGTGGTATATACGCTTCGCATAAATGGCAGCAATTTCCAGCCCAAAGTATTTGCACAGGGCTCCTACACGGTACATGTAGGCGATCAGGACAACGACAATATGCAGACACTTACTGGTTTGCAAGCCGGCGCGATGGCGGCAAGCGAGCCGGTTTTGGTTAGTTTTTAGTGGTTAGTGGTTAGTGGTTAGTGGTTAGTGGTTAGTTTTGAGCCATTAACAAAGCCCAAAACTAACCACTAATAACCAACCACTAATAACTACTTAACCAACATCATCGTTTTGCTGAACGATTTGCCGGCGGCTTCCATTCTGTAAACGTAGACGCCGGATGCA